>CACXFC010000101.1 GCA_902766835.1 uncultured Coriobacteriaceae bacterium
ATGCCGTGTACGTGATAGATGCTGGGCACTTCCCCAGCACCGTAGGTGGTCGGAAGCAGTATGTACTTGGTCTCGCTCACCGGGCGCATCGGCGCGCTAAAGCAGCGTTCGAGCACAAGATCGTAGTTTGTAGTCAGAAGGTTGTCCACGCGGCGGCCCGTTAGAAGGGCTCGAATGCTGTCTGGTGGAAGGCTCAAGCCCGAGGCACCAACCACCATAAGGCTGGCGATGTCATCCTTGAGCTTGCCGAATGCGTTTGCTCCTATGGAGCTGCCGCCGGAATGGGTCGCAAGGTACTCGAACTTCATGGGAGACGGAATCGTGCGATCATCGACGAAATCAGTCGCCTCAGCCTGACCCACGGCGGGAATGTTGACCGTCACCAAGTGTTTCAGGATGTCAGTCCACGAACGATCGTGATTGTTCAGCTGGTTCAAACCGTTTCCGACCAGCAACGAGGTGTCCCTGGGGTGCACCACAAACGACGGCGGCCCGAAGGTCGACGTTTTTGGAAGCTTCGTAAGTATGTCGTAGACCTGAAGGTATCGCCAGGGCATGATGAGGCGACTCGGCACCTTCGACCTCTCGCCCAACCTGTGCTTCACAGCGTCGTTCATCTTTGCCCTGTCCAGCTCGGGGTCCTGAAGGCCCAGAAAGACGACCGTCTTTCTGGATGCCGCCAGTTTGTCTGGGAGCAAGCTGATTGCGGTGCTGACGATCTCAGGCTTCGCATCGGTCAGCAGCAGAACGAACGAGTGGTTGCCGTCTTTGCTTACATAATGGGCCACGGGCGGCACGTTCTGCCCATCTGGAGCATAGCTGCCGATATCATCGAGGGGATGAGATAGCCCCTCGAAAACCTCCGTTTCGTTCAAAAGGTCGAATATAGCATCCTGATTGTTTTGGATAGTCTGCTGCTGTTGCTCACCTGGGTTGCCGATTAGCAGCTTCAGCCTCACGCCAAAGGCAATCTCCTGCCGAAGCTCCATCTCGTTGACGCCAAGTTCCTCATCCATCATCATGGCCCTCCCGCTGTGGAACCACGCCCAGATGACAGTCTACGGCAGAAGGCCGCTGGTCGCGTCGGGAATGTTGGTGTATGCCCAGGAACGGCCCCTTTGTAAGGGAAACGGCCATTGCCTAGAATTTGAGATCGCGACAAATCAGATTCTAGAGAAAGGCAATGACCGCAATGAGCAGCATAGCAGACGTGACGATCGCCGGACAGGCGACCATGCCCCGGTTCGCAGACGGGTTCATAAACCTCCAGGAGGTTCTGAGACAGCTCGCCGAGTCGATCGTGAACGAGATCATGAGCGCCGAGGCCGACCAGCTCTGCGGGGCCACCGGCAACAGCAGGAACGGCTACCGCGAGCGCAGCCTCGTCACGTGCGTGGGGACGCTGACGCTCAGGATACCCAAGCTGCGCACCGGCAGCTTCTTCCCCGACGACGTGCTCGAGCGCTACCAGCGGGTGGACAGGGCGATCGTGGCGGCCGTGAGCGAGATGTACGCGACGGGCACCAGCACGAGGAAGGTCCAGAGGGTGGCGGCCGCGATGGGCATCGAGCGGCTCAGCAAGGACCAGGTCAGCGCCATATGCGAGCGCCTCGACTCCGAGGTCGAGGAGCTGGTGACGAGGCCGCTCGGGGCCTCCCGCACGCCCTACCTCTGGATCGACGCCACCTACGTCAAGTGCAGGCGCGAGCGCAGGGTCGCCTCCACGGCGGTGGTCACGGCCATCGGCTGCGACGAGGACGGCTGGAGGCGCGTGCTGGGGCTGGGCGTCGTGGACACCGAGAGCTACGACTCGTGGGTCGCCTTCCTCAGGAAGATAAAGGCCCGCGGCGTCACGGGCGTCCAGCTGGTGACCTCCGACGCCCACGAGGGCCTCAGGCGCGCGATCGAGGAGGTCTTCCAGGGCGCCGCCTGGCAGCGCTGCGTCGTGCACCTCATGCGCGACTGCGCCCGCGCGGCGTCGGGCTCGAGGTCGCTCCAGAGGCGCGTCTCGCGCATCGTGGCGCCAATCTTCCGCCTGAAGGACGCCGGCGCCGTGCGCGCCGCCTACCACCTGGCAATCGAGATGCTCGAGTCGTGCTGCAGGGACGCGGCCCGCATCCTCGAGGAGGCCGAGCCCGACGCGCTGGCATACCTCGACTTCCCGCCCTCGCACTGGAAGCGCCTGCGCACCAACAACGTGCAGGAGCGGGCCAACCGCGAGATAAAGCGCAGGTCGCGGGTGGTGCAGGTCTTCCCGTCGGTCGCCTCCCTCGAGAGGCTGGCGGGGGCGGTCATGTGCGACATGGACGAGGAGTGGCAGGAGGCGAGGTACTTCTCGAGGGCAAAGATGGACGAGCTCTACGACGAGTCGAGGGCCGCAAGGGCCGAGGAGCCGCCGACGCCGGAGAGGCTGAGGGAGTGGCGCCTGGTGGCCAAGCGGGCAATCGACGCCAGCCTCGAGCTTGCGGACGAGCTGGAGGCGGCGTAGGATACGGGATGATCAAAGGTTCGAGGTGATGGCCTGACCCCTACGAA
>CACXFC010000102.1 GCA_902766835.1 uncultured Coriobacteriaceae bacterium
ATCTGGTACGGCAGCGTGGTGATGTTGTTGAAGCCGCTCTCGATGAGCGAGCCGATGGAGCACTGCGGCAGCATGATGCCCACGCCCACGAACGACAGGAAGGCCTCGGTGAAGATGGCCGTGGGGATCGGGAACATCACCTGGGTGATGATCGGGCCGATGGTGTTGGGCAGAATCTGCTTGAAGATGATGTGCATGCTACTCGCGCCCAGAGTACGGCTCGCCAGCACGTATTCCTCTTCCTTGATGCGCAGCATCTCGGCGCGGGCGATCTTGCTCATGCCAATCCACTCGGTAAGCAGCAGCGTCACAATAACCAGCCCCATGCCCTTGGGCATGAAGATGGCCAGCACGCTCACGATGACCAGGCGCGGCACCGAGTTTGCGATCTCGACGATGCGCTGCATGATGTTGTCGACCGTACCGCCGAAGTAGCCGGAGATAAGGCCGTAGCTCATGCCGATGATCATGTCGATGAAGATGGTGACGAAGGCGATGATGAGCGACACGCGGGCGCCCTGCCAGGTGCGGGTCCACAGGTCGCGGCCCAAATCGTCGGTGCCAAAGAGGAAGGTCCTGTCGGCGAAGGGACCCTCCTTGCCACCAAGGAAGCCCAGCTGGGGAGCAATGCCCTTGGCCACCACCTGCTTGCCGTTCTCGTCGGTAATCGAGACGATGTCCTTGTAGCCGTAACCGCTCAGCATGGGGCCAATAATGGCCAGCAAGATGATGACGCCCACGATGAACACGCCTATCATGGCACGGCGGTTGCGGTAGAAGTGAATGGCAACGCCCTTCCAGTAGCTCTGGGAGGCGAAGTTCTTGTCGGTGGTAATGTCGCGGCCGGTAAGGAACTCGAAGTCCCCCGCAACCGGAACGTAGGTGCTCTGACTCATCAGGCATCACCCTCCCCCGAGGCAGAAACGCGAATGCGCGGGTCGAGAACGCCATAGAGGATGTCTACAACCAGCATGATTCCGATGTACATGGCGGAATAGAGGATGCCCAGCGCCAGCACGTAGTTGTAGTCGATGCCCTCGCCGGCAATTGAGTCGACCATCAGCTTGCCGATGCCGTTGATGCCGTAGATCTTCTCGATGACCAGGGCGCCGGTAAGCAGATCGACGATCAACGGCGCCAGCACCGTAACGATGGGAATGAGGGCGTTACGCAGGATGTGCCTGGTGACCAGCTTGCTACCATACATGCCCTTGCTCTCGGCCAGATGCACGTAGTCGGAGTCCATGACCTCAACCATCTCGTTGCGGGTAAAGCGCGCAACCGTCGACATGGTGAAGAGGCTGAGCGAGATGGATGGCAGGATTGCCGAGTGCAGGAAGCGGGAGCTGTCAAAGAAGTAAGGGAACAGATGGATCTTGTACGAGAAGTAGTACTGCAAGAAGATCAGGAACACATAGCCCGGCACGCACACGCCCACAATGGAGAAGACCGTGCAGAAGGCGTCGATGAACGTACCCTTGTTGAGGGCCGCCGTGATGCCCAGCACCAGTCCCACCGTCGTGCCAATGATGATGGCCAGCCCGCCGATGCGGAAGGAGTTGGAGATGCACTGGCCCAGAACGGTCTTGATGGGCGCACCGTAGTACAGCGAGGTGCCCTTGCCAAAGTCGCCGCGCAGTACACCGGAAAGATAGCGGGCAAACTGCACGAGAATCGGGTCGTCAAGACCCATCTCGGCACGCTTGTTGGCAATCTGCTCGGCGCTCATGCGCTCTGAGGGGAAGGGGTTGCCCGGCATGATGCGCACCAGCACGAACAGTACGAACGTAATCAGCAGCAACGTCAGAAGCGACATCGCAATGCGTTTGAGAATGTACTTCTTCATAGGTGGCTCTTCCTAAAAAATGGCACCGGGGATCGCCTGCGCACCCCCGGTGCCAAACCAACAGCCTAGGTGGCTAATCCGCCGTTACGCGACGGTGGTGTTCTTGTACACGCGGTTAAGTGCCACGGGGTGGAACTCAATGCCCTCGACGCCATCGGCGATGAGGTTGGCGTTGGCCTTGGTGTACAGCGGCGCGATGACGGCCTCCTGCATGACCAGGGCCTCGGCCTCGTACAGGGCATCCCAACGGGCGTCGTAGTCGGAGACGAGCTCGCCGGTGGTGCAGTCGGCAATGATCTTGTCGTACTCGGCGTTGCTCCAGAAACCGTAGTTGTTGGAGTTGTTGGTAATCCACATGCCCAGGTAGGTCATGGGGTCAGCGTAGTCGGGCCCCCAGCGGGTCAGAGCCACGTCGTAGTTGTCCTCCTGCATCTTGTCAAGACGCTCGGCCTTGGTCATGGCCTGCAGGTTGAGGGTAACGCCAGAGAGTGCGCCCTCGATCTGCTCCTTGATGGCCTGGGCAACCTTGGTGACCTCGTCACCCTCGTTGTTGCCGAAGATCATCGTGAACTCGAAGGAGTCAACACCCAGCTCCTTCTTGGCATCCTCGAAGTACTTCTGAGCCTTCTCGACGTCGAAGCCGATGTAGTCGGAGAACATCTCCTGATCCTCGGAGAAGTCCTCGCCGGTGGTGGCTGAAGCGGCAAACTGAGGCGGCACGGCGGTGTAGGTGGCAATGGAGCCGTCCATGACGTAGTTGTCCACCAGAGCCTCGCGGTCGATGGCGTTGGAGAAGGCAAGACGCAGGTTCTTGTTGGCCAGCATGCCGCCCTGGGCGTTCTTCTTGGTCTGCGAGAAGGTGAGGTACCACATGTAGCCAGCGCCCGTGACCTCAAGCTTGTCGGAGAGGTCTGCGTCATCCTCGGCGGCGGCAACCTGGTTGCCGGAGATCATGACGACGTCGAGGGAGTTGTTCTTGAATGCGGTGAGGGCGTTGTCGGAGGAGCCGACGACCTGGTAGGTGATGCTGTCGAGCTGGACGCGGTCGGCATCCCAGTAGTCAGGGTTCTTGGTGACCGTCAGGTTGGCGGTGCCGGGCAGGTAGTCGGAGAGCACGAAGGCGCCGCAGGACAGGAAGGTCTCGGGGCTGGTGCCATAGGTGCCGTCCTCGAGGCCGGTGTAGAACTCCTCGTTGATGGGGTAGAACGTGGGGAAGTACATCAGCGAGTCGAAGTAGGGCACGGGGACCTCAAGCTGGACCTCGAGGGTCTTGTCGTCGACGGCCTTGATTGCAAGGGTGGTCTCGTCAGCCTGGTCGCCGTTGACGATGGCGGCGGCGCCCTTGATCTGGCCGATATCGCTCATCATGTAGGCATACTCACCGGCGTTCTTGCAGATGCGACGCCACGCGAAGACAAAGTCGTTGGCGGTGACGGGGGTGCCGTTCGACCACTTGGCGTCACGGAGGTGGAAGGTCCAGGTGCAACCGTCGTCAGAGATGTCGGTGGTCTCGGCGAGAGCCGGAATGGCAGCGCCATCCTCGTCCATCTGCATCAGGCCATCGATGCAGTCGGCGATGACCTCGAAGGAGTCGCCGTCGGTGGCGAGGTCGGTGTCAAGCGACATGACGTTGGTGTAGAGCATGACGCCCAGGGACTTGCCGCCATCTGCTGCAGGAGCCGCGCCGCTACCGGAGTCGGAGGAGCCGCCACCGCAGCCCGCCAGAGCGAGGGCAGACAGTGCTCCACCAGCGGTGCCGAGGAAAGACCTGCGAGTTTGGTTCCAGCTCATACGTACTCACCCTTTCTGTAGTCGATATCGTGAGATGGTGCGCTGTAACGCTTGAATGTGAAACTAACTTACGACATGGCGGGTAGTACGCAGGCAAATGGTTGCAAAGCGGTAACAAGTGCGGTGTAATTTCCTGTTTACCTTGGTGTTTCCATTCAATTAACTTGCAGGTATTAGGCATGTGAACAAATCAGCGGCCACAGGGGCCGCTGAAGTGAAATACGATAGGTAATGATGCGATACAAGACCGTCCCTCAGACACATGCGGAGAGGGGTGCCGAACCCGGTGCGCGTTATTGGCGCTACTCCTTGGGAGCGGTCACCTCGTCAACCACGGCCATGGCGTTCAGGCTGCGCGGATAGCCGATGAAGGGAACGTTGTTGCTGACCACCTTGATGAGGAAGGCGCGGTCGTTGCCGCACTGCACGTTTGCCGCGGTGTGCCCACGCAGCTGGTTCTCGCAGCCACCTTGGGCGGCAATGTAGCAGAAGGTGCACATCTCACGCTCGGGAATGGTGAGGCCCTCGCGCGTATACCAGTCGCCAAAGCAGTTCTTCACGAGCCACCGTGCGATGTGGGGATAGTCGGAGTTGCCACGGTCCTTATAGCCGTGCATCTGCTCGCCAAAGCAGGCAACCTGCGCCTGCTCGCCACCCTCGTAGCGGCTTTCCTCGGTGGGCTCGGTGGTTGCCCTGGGCTCAAGCGGCAACTCGATGCCACGCAGCTCGAAGATCTCGTTGGTGACCTTGAGGAAGGGGAACACCCGGCCAATGCCCAGGTAGGCCACGGCCTGATAGACGATCTCCTTCACGGCCGCAGGCTCAAGACCCATGTTGAGCGCCGCGGGAAGCAGTGCGCGGAACTCGTCGACTCCCTGGCAGCCAAGGCAGGTGGCCAGCCAGCACATGAAGCGCGTGCGATCGGGGAGGTCGATGTCGGTCACCACGTCGCCAAAGGCGAAGTTGGCAAAGCGCTCGACAAACTCGGGATCGGTGCGCTGCAGGTCGGAGGCATAGGTGGGAAGCATGCGCTCGCGGAAGGCGCGGGCTTCGTCGGTGAGCTGAGGCGTGTAGGACATGGCGGTTCCTTTCTCGAAGCAAACAATCGCACGGATAAGCCATCTAACCGAAGTGTAACCAAGCGAGCGGAGGCATGCCAATTCCTACCTGCTATGGCTTGCATGAGCCTGCCGCATGGCAACGAAGCCACACGTGTGTGTCAACACCCCCGGGCCCCCTGGCACACCCTGGCACACCCTGGCACACTGGGGCCCCTTTCCGCACACGCGCGTGCCTCGGGGTCGGTTCTAGCGGCACATCCGTGTGCGCTTTTGCAAAAGCGCACACGGATGTGCC
>CACXFC010000103.1 GCA_902766835.1 uncultured Coriobacteriaceae bacterium
TGCAAAAGCGCACACGGATGTGCCGCAAGAACCGACCCCAAGGCACGCGCATGTGCAGAAACCGGCCCCGAGGGCAACTAAGGGACACGCCCTTTTTGCCCCGCGGGGCAAAAAGGGCGTGTCCCTTAGTTGCCCTAAATAGCGTTAGTCGTCGTCATCCTCCTCGGTTTCGATCTGCTCACGCAGCTCTGCGAGCAGATCGTCTACCTTGGCGGACGTCTGGGGACTTGGCTGGGCTTCGCTGGTCTTGCGCAGGGCCTCGAAGGGATCCTCCTCGAGCATGCGGCGCGCCTCGGCTGCTCCCTCCGCCTCGGCGAGGTCCCAATCGGCCTTGCCCTCAAGGCGGTCGAGGGCCTCGGCGCCTTCCGACACGTCTCCGGTGGTGTCGGCCGCCTTGGCCGATGCCTTCTTGCCCCTGATGCGGGCGGCCTGCGACTGCAGCTGGTTGATGCCGTCCTCAATCTCGGCCAGCCTGCTGCGCAGGGTGTTGGCCACCTCGTGCACCTGCTGGTAGAGGCTCTGTTGGGACGTGATGCGCTCCTTGAGGTCCTGCTCGCGCGAAAGGGCCGTGCGCGCATCGGCCTCGTTGCCTGCGGCCAGTGCCTTGCGCGCCACGGCATGCCACCGGTTGGCCTCATTGGTGAGGGAGTCGAGCCTCTCGCGGGCCTGACGCTCGTTTGCCTGAAGGGGCTCGAGCTCCTTCCTGAGGTTGGTGAAGGTCACCATGGCGTCGGCAATGGTCTGGTTGATGACCTTGTCGGGGTCTTCGTGCTTCTCGACAAAGTCGCTCACCTCGCTCTGCACGATGGTGCGAATGCGCTCCATGATGGTTGCCATGGCGTGTGCTCCTTCTTGTCTGATGCGCCTGCCGCGGGGCTAGCGGAGCCGCAGGCTAGTCGGACCCATACTTCTTCTCAAACTCTTCCAGCTCGGAAAGCGTGCTGGAACTCGTGCCGCTGCTTGTGGTGCTTGAGCTGCTCGTGCTGTCCGAGCCGGAGAGGTTCACCTTGGGGGCGGGCGGAGTGGACGGGGAGACCGGGGTCTCTGCGAGCTTGCGAGCCTCCTCGTACTCTTCCTTCTTGTGGCGGCTGGCGCGCACGACCACAAAGCCGATCAGGGCAACTGCGCCACCAACTGCCAGTGCAACCAGTATCGCCCTTCTCTGGTTGTTTGCGGTCTTGGTGCTTGCCTCAGCGTCGAACATGATGGCGTCAGCGGACTCCCTAAACACCTTGGCGAAGTACTGGCTGTCGTCGAGGGTGCTGTCGGTGTACCAGTAGTTGATCTCGTCGGAGATGATCTCGCGCGCCTCGGCGTCGATGACCTTCTGGGCATTGCTTCCGGCCACGATGTAGTAGGCGTACTCGCTCTCCTGGTATTCGACGAACGCCACCACGGTGTGGCCCTCGTCGTCGAAGAGGTTGTCGTAAATGGCGTTGGCCCAGTCCTCGGCCTCTGCGTCGGTGAAGTCGGTCTTGCCGTTAACGTTGGTGGCAATGACCAGGTAGGGCTGCGAGCCGGTCTTCTCGTAGAAGTAGCGCAGGGCCGAGATGACCGTGGACTGGTTGTCAATCCATCCTGCGCGGTCGGCCAGCCACTCCTTCGACTCCTTGCACTCGGATGCCGCAAGCTTCTTGTGCGTGTAGGAGACCTGGGCGATCTGGGTTGAAGCCGCACTGCTGTTGGAAGAGGGGATGAACGACGGGCTGGAGCAGGCGATGGGCATCACTGCGCCAACGAGCGCTATGATGACCGCGATGAGGATTATCGATGCGACGAGGCTGCCACAGCCGGCTCCGCCTCCGGTTCCGCCGACGTAGCCACCACCACCGTAGGATGGTGTCCTACGGTACATGCGGGGAATGCCCCCTAAGAAGACGGTGCGTGGCCTGGGTGGTGGGGGAACGGGGCTTCCGTAGCCGCCGCCATATCCACCGGAGCGTGTGGGGCCACTGCTGCTGCCGGGGTGTCCGCCGGCGCGTCCGGCAGACGTGCCGGAACGAGTGAAGCCGCCGAAGCCGCCGAAGCTGCCGCCGGAACGACCGCCGCCGCGGTGCATGCCTGATCCGCCAAAGCCAGCGCTACGGGTGCCGGAGCCGAACGACCTGCTGCCGCCACCGCCTCCGCCACGTCCCGAAGTCGTGCCACGGCCACCGCTGCGCGAACCGCTACTGCTGCTGCTACGACCGCCTCCGCCACCTCTTGCCATGAGGGACTCCCTCCGCTCTGTGTGCGAGCATTAGAAACGCAAAACACAACTGGTCACATGATACCCGAGGTTGCAGTTGCGCAAACAGGCACAGCGGGCGACAGGCGGCCGTCTTTGGCCCATAAGGGGATGCCAATGATGGCCTGATGGCATAATCTAACATGTAACTGGGACACTCCCGCCGGAGGCGTTTGTCCCAACTGGGACACTCCCGCCGGAGGCGTTTGTCCCAACTGGGACACTCCCGCCGGAGGCGTTCGTCCCAGTCGGGACATTTCTGTCGGAGGCGTTTGTCCCAGGTTTGGTTGGGGGCCTACGTGTGTTGGAGGCTGCTGTGAAGAAGCGTTCTGTTTGGGTTGCGCTCGTGGGGCTGTTGGTCGCCCTGGTGCTTGTATCGTGTGGCGTGCCGGAAGCTGCAGGTGAGAAGCCTGGCGCTGCCGCTGGCACCGGGAAGGTGGACGGCGTGCGCGTCTCTTGCATCGACGTGGGCAAGGGTGATTGCCTGCTCATTCAGTCGGGCGGTTCTTCTGGCCTCATCGACACGGGTTACGAGGACACTGCCGATGAGGTGATCTCTCACCTGCGCAAGCAGGGCGTGAAGAGCCTTGACTTCGTTGTGCTCACGCATTACGACCGCGACCATGTGGAAGGAATGGGCGACATTGGCGAGGCGTTCAAGATTGGTGCGGTCTACCTGCCCAACTACGAGGGTGCCGACAAGAACTACTACAACCTCATAGAGGCGCTGGAAGATCTAAAGATCAAGGGCCAGCCGGTTGAGAAGAAGCTGACGTTTGCGATGGGCGACGCAACCCTGACGGTGTTCCCCTCGACCGTGACCTTCCTGCCCTTTGCCGAGGGCGACGAGGGCAACGACAACGACATGTCGCTTGTGGCCACGCTCACCTGCGGAAAAGATTCCTATCTCTTTGCAGGCGACCTGGAGGAAGAAGGCATCGAGGAGTACCTTGAGGCCGGCCACGGTGCCTTTGACGTGGTGAAGATGCCGCATCACGGGCGCAAGGCTAGCAACATGGACGAGTTCCTCGATCAGGTGGATCCTCAGATTGCCCTCATTACCGACAGCCTCGAGGATTCGGCGGACAAGAAGGTCCTCAAGCTGCTGACGAAGGCCGGGGTCGACACCTACAGCACCGCTGAGGACGGCACCATAGTGGTGACAAGCACAGGTGCAGGCCAGTACACCGTTACGACCGAATAGGAGCAATTAAGGGACACGCCCTTTTTTGCCCCGCGGGGCAAAAAAGGGCGTGTCCCTTAATTGCCAACGCGCAGCCTTTTCCCAAAAGAAAACAGGTCAGAGGAAACCGTCTCTGACCTGCGAAAGTTCTGGTCGGGGCGACTGGATTCGAACCAGCGACCCTCTGCTCCCAAAGCAGATGCGCTACCAAGCTGCGCCA
>CACXFC010000104.1 GCA_902766835.1 uncultured Coriobacteriaceae bacterium
CGACAGCCCGCGCACCGAGCAGGCCCGCGGCTTTGTGACCAAGATCTGGAACGCGAGCCGCTTCGTGCAGATGAACCTCGAGGGCTATGAGCCCGGCGCGCCCGTGGCCGAGACGCCCGAGGACGCCTGGATGCTGAGCCGCCTGGCCAAGATGGTGGCCTCCGCGACCGAGGCGCTCGAGAAGTACCAGCTGGGCGACTACGCCCGCGACATCCAGGCCTTCTTCTGGAACGAGGTCTGCGACTGGTACATCGAGCTGTGCAAGGGCCGCCTGCTGGACGGCTCGCCCGAGGAGCACCTGCAGGTGCAGCGCAACCTGGTGTACGTGCTCGACGTGAGCATGCGCCTGCTGCACCCGGTGATGCCCTTCGTGACCGAGAGCGTGTGGGACGCCCTGCCCGCCAGCGGCCTTGATGCGCATGACCAGCAGTTCCTGATGGTCTCCGCCTGGCCCAAGCCCGAGGAGCTGGCCGGTTTTGTGAACGAGCAGGCCGAGCACGACTTCGAGCTGGCCCGCCGCGTGGTGAGCGTGGTTCGCGCCACGCGCGCACGCTACCGCCTCTCGCGGCGCACCGAGCTTGACGTGGCCGTGCGCTCCAGTGCCGAGGATGCCGCCGTGCTGGAGAGCCAGCGCGACTTCATCTGCAACGTGGGCCGCGTGAACCAGCTTGCCCTGGGCGCCGAGCAGGACAAGCCCGCCGGTTCGGTGTCTGCCGTCGACGGTGGCCTTGAGGTGTTCGTCGTGGTGGGTGGCCTGGTTGACCTTGCCGCCGAGAGCAAGCGCCTCGAGAAGGAGATTGCCAAGGCCGAGAAGGAGCTTGCCGGCGTGAGCCGCACGCTGGGCAACCCGGGCTTTGTGGCCAAGGCGGCCCCCGAGGTCATCGAGAAGAAGCGCGCCCAGCAGGCCGAGCTCGAGCAGCGCCTCGAGCAGCTAAGGGCCCAGGCAGCCGACCTGGCGTAAGCGCTAAGAGAACTTGA
This sequence comes from uncultured Coriobacteriaceae bacterium, assembly GCA_902766835.1. Classification (GTDB taxonomy): domain Bacteria; phylum Actinomycetota; class Coriobacteriia; order Coriobacteriales; family Atopobiaceae; genus UBA1367. Next base: position 979 of record CACXFC010000104.1, read on the forward strand.
TCCAAAGGAGCCCTGGGTGCAAGAGGCATCCCAGGGCTCTTTTTATCCTGCGAGGCGCGTGGCGTACATTAAGGGGTATGCCCAATGACCCCGTTTGGTTACCTGTGCACAACATTGGGGTGCTAGAGTCTTTGCTACGACGGCCGCGCGCCGCCCCGGCGCATGACGATAGGAGCAAACATGACTGATCCCAACTGCATCTTCTGCAAGATTGGTGCGGGCGAGATTCCCACGAACAAGGTCTACGAGGACGAGGAGTGCATCGCTTTCCGCGACATGGAGCCCTTGATGCCCACGCACGTGCTCATCATCCCCAAGGACCACTACCGTGATATCACCGACGACGTTCCCGCAGCTACATTGGGCCATTGCTTCAGCGTGGTGAAGACCATCGCCGAGCAGGAGGGCCTTACCAACGGCTTTCGCATCCTCGTCAACACGGGCGACGATGCCAGCCAGAGCGTGAAGCACTTCCACATCCACATCCTGGGCGGCGGGCACATGCCGCGTCCCAACGACCAGGACTGGGGCGAGCATGCCACCAACTCAAGCAAGTTCTATAGCGCGTAGGACCCTGCGAGTTGCGCTAGGATATAAGTCTTGCAATTGACCTCTGAGGCTTGAGAGGCAGCGGATGATTTACGACAACATTCTTGAGGCGGTGGGGCACACCCCGCTCATCCGCCTCAATCGCGTGGTTGAGCCGGGCATGGCGCGCGTGCTCGTGAAGTTCGAGGCCGTCAACGTGGGCGGCTCCATCAAGACGCGCACGGCAGAGCGCATGATTCGCTCCGCCGAGGAGTTGGGGCTTCTGCATGAGGACAGCATCATCGTGGAGCCCACGAGTGGCAATCAGGGCATCGGCCTTGCGCTGGTGGCGGCCGTGCTGGGCTACAAGGCCCGCATCATCATGCCCGACAGCGTGAGCGTCGAGCGCCGCAAGCTGGTCACGCACTACGGCGCCGAGGTCATCCTCGTGCACGACGCCGGCGACATCGGCGCCTGCGTGGACGAGTGCATCCAGATGGCCCTACGCATGGCCGAGGAGGATCCGCGGGTCTACGTGCCCCAGCAGTTCGTCAACCGCACCAACCTGGCGGCGCATCGCCTGGGCACGGCGGCCGAGATCGTGCTGGACATGGATACCGACGTGGACGGCTTCTGCTCGGGCATCGGCACGGGCGGCACCATCACGGGCGTGGGCTTGGTGCTCAAGCACGTCTATCCCAACGTGACCGTCTGGGCGGTTGAGCCCGACCAGGCTGCCATCCTTTCGGGAGGCAAGGTGGGGACGCACCTGCAGATGGGCATCGGCGACGGCATCGTGCCCGAGATCCTCGACCAGAGCGTCTACGACCGCATCGTCACGGTCACCGACGAGGAGGCCCTTACCATGGCGCGCCGCCTTGCGCGTGAGGAGGGTCTGATGTGCGGCATCTCGTCGGGTACCAATGTGGTTGCGGCCCTGCGCTTGGCACGAGAGCTGGGCGAGGGCAAGACGGTGGTCACCATCTGCCCCGACACGGGTGAGCGCTACATCTCGACCAAGCTCTTCTGCGGAGAGTAGGCCCGTCCGGGCACTGCGGAGCCAGAGGGGTGCGCTATCCTCTCTATGACAGGGAGGATTGCTATGGATTTGAAGCATATTGCCGTCGAGGCGCGCGAGGCCTTTGACATGCACAAGGGGAGGGCGAAGTATTCGACCATCCGCGACCGCATTCTAGGCTCCGCACGCCTCGACGGCATTCATATGTTCCAGCTGATTGCGGCAATGCTGATTGCCTCCATCGGCCTCAACACGAACTCGACCGAAGCGGTCATCGGCGCCATGCTCATCTGCCCGCTCATGGGCTCGGTTCTGGCCATGGCCTATGCGGTGGCCTCGATCGATATGCATGTGCTGCGCCACGCCGTTGGGGGCATCCTGCTGCAATGTGGCATATGTCTGGTGACCTCGACGCTCTACTTCCTCATCTCGCCGCTGTCGAACGAGACCTCCGAGCTGCTTACCAACTCGACGGCTACCATCTGGGACGTGCTCATTGCCCTGGTGGGAGGCTTCGCCGGTGCCTTGGGACTCTCGCGCCGGCAGGAGCCCCAGACGCTTCTTGCGGGTGTGGCTGTTGCAACGGCACTCATGCCGCCCCTGTGCTCGGTGGGCTACGGCCTCTCACTGGGCGACTTCGTGCATGCGGGTACCTCGCTCTATGAGTTTCTCATCAACGTGCTGTTCATCGGCTTTGGCGCCACCATCGTGCTGGTGGCGCTCAAAATACCCATTAAGGGCGACCTCGACGGCGATGGACGTGTGACCAGCGAGGAGCTTGCCGAGGCAAACCGTGAGACGCCCGTCTTGCGGCGTGGGCTTGTGATTGGACTTCTGCTGTTCGCACTGCCGTGCTTCTACTTCTCGGGGCAGATCGTGCGCACCTCGGTGGCCGAGAACGGAACCGTCTTCGAGGCACGCGACAGCTATGACACCGAGAAGATCACTCAGGAGCTCGAGATTGTCTGCCCGGGATTTCGCTCGTACCACATAGGGACGGAGGATTCCTACAACGCGCAGTCGGATTCCCTGACGCGCCGGGTTGTCGCCACGGTGGAGACTGCTTCCGAGCTGGATGCGCAGCAGCAGGCCACGGCAGAGCAGCTCATTCGCCTGCACGCGGAAGGCATCGACGAGGTGGCCTTCGAGGTGGCGGGACAGTAGAGCCCCGTGCATCAGGCGCCGTTAGGGCAAAAAGGGCGTGCCCCCTTATTGCCCATTGAGTTATCGCCCCAACGCTTCAAGCATGTGAACATCCACCCCTAACTGCGCTAATGGTGGTAAGGTTTCTCATGTTCGTTCAACTGCATGAACGAGGAGTTTTGCATGCATACAGAGTTTCTTATGGGAAACGAGGCCATAGCGCTGGGCGCCCTCGCTGCGGGCGTCAACGTGGTGGCGGGATATCCCGGAACGCCGTCGACTGAGGTCTTGGAGACGGTGGCCAAGCGTCGCACCGATGACGTCTACGTGGAGTGGTCCATCAATGAGAAGGCTGCCATGGAGGTTGCGGCCGGTGCGGCCTACGCCGGCGCCCGCGCCATGGTGACCATGAAGCAGGTGGGCCTGAACGTGGCCTCCGACCCGCTCATGAGCCTGGAGTACATCGGCGTCAAGGGCGGCATGGTGGTCATGGTAGCCGACGACCCCGGTCCCATCTCTTCGCAGACCGAGCAGGACACGCGTACCTTTGCCCAGTTCTCGAAGCTGCCTTGCTTCGATCCGTCATCGGTGGCAGAGGCCTACGAGATGGTGCGGGAGGCCTTCGAGCTCTCCGAGCGCCTGGGCACGCCGGTCTTCTTCCGTGCCACTACCCGCGTGGACCACGGCTACGAGTCCATTCAGGTGGCCGATCCTGCCGAGTGGCGTCACAACAGCCCCGAGGGCTTCGTGAAGGACCCGTCTCGCTGGGTCATCTTCCCGCGCCTGTCGGTTGTCAACCACGCAAAGATCGAGGCACGCAACGCCCAGCTCTCGCAGGACTTCTCAAGCTACGAGCGCAACTTCATTACGAGCGAGGTGGGCGAGGGCGTACGCCGCGGCGTGGCCACCCATGGCATCAACTACGCCTACGTGAGCGAGAACCTCTCTGGCGCGTGCCAGCCGCGCGTGCTGCGCGTGGCAACGCCCTTCCCGTTCCCTGAGCAGCTTGCCGTCGAGTTCCTCAAGGGTCTGGAAGAGGTCCTCTGCGTGGAGGAGCTTGACCCCTTCATCGAGCGCCAGCTGACCTACGTGTGCGGCAAGTATGGCCTTGACGTGCGCATTCGTGGCAAGCTGACCGGAGACATCGCGCCTTCGGGCGAGAACACCGTAGAGTCGGTGGGTGCTGCGCTTGCCACGTTCATGGGTACCGAGCCCGTGGCCACGCCTGCCCCCGACCCGGAAGCTCCCACCCTGCCCATCCGCCCACCGGTGCTTTGCGCGGGCTGCCCGCATCGTGCCAGCTTCTATGCGGTGAAGTGCGCCATGAAGGGCAAGAAGACCATCTTCTGCGGCGACATCGGCTGTTACACCCTGGGCAACGCCGCCCCGCTCGACATGGTGGACACGTGCCTGTGCATGGGCGCGGGCGTCAACATCGCCCAGGGCGTCTTCCACACCGAGCCCGACACCGCCTGCTTCGCCTTCGTGGGTGACTCGACCTTCTTCGCCAGTGGCATCACCGGCACCATCAACGCCTTCTACAACCAGGCCAACATGACCCTGGTGGTGCTGGACAACTCCACTACCGCCATGACGGGCCACCAGCCTCACCCCGGCACCGGTCGCACCATGATGGGCGAGGTCGTGGCCAAGGTGAACATCGAGGCGGTGCTGCGTGGCATCGGCCTTACCGTGGTGGAAACCGTCGACCCGCTCGACCACAAGCTGGCGGTGGAGACGGTGCGCCGCGTGGCCGCCGAGCCAGGCGTTAAGGCCATCATCTTCAAGAGCCCCTGCGTGGTGCTCGCAAAGCCGCAGGCAAAGAGCCACGTTGATGCCAGCGCCTGCATCGGCTGCCGCCGCTGCATCAAGGAGCTGGGCTGCCCCGGTCTTACGTTCGTCGACGGCAAGGCTGTCATCGACCAAACCCAATGCACGGGCTGCACGCTCTGCGAACAGGTGTGTCCCGTGGGCGCCATCTCTGGAGGTGAGCGACTGTGAGTTACGACATCATCCTCTGTGGCGTCGGAGGCCAAGGCACTATCTTGGCATCGAAGCTCCTGGCCAATGCATCAATGGACCGCGGCCTTGCGGTGAAGACCGCTGAGACCATTGGCATGGCCCAGCGCGGCGGTTCCGTCTTCAGCCATGTCCGCATTGGCGAGGCGTCGTGCCCGCTCATCGGCCGCGGACGCGCTGACCTCATCATTGCCTTCGAGCCAGCCGAGGCCGTGCGCCAGCTCGCGTTCTTGCGCCCGGGCGGAACCGTGGTGACAAGCAACCGTCCCATCGTTCCCGCGAGTGCCATGGTTGGTGGCCCTGCCTACGATGTGAAGACGGTCATGGATTACCTGCGTGCCAAGGTCGAGCATCTCGTGGTGGTAGATGCTGACGCAGCTGCCCGCGATTTGGGCTCTGCCAAGTGTCTGAACGTGGTACTCCTGGGTGCCGCCTCGCGAGCATGTGAGCTGGGGCTCTCGGAACAGGACCTGCTCGCGGCAATCCATAAGCTCCTTCCGCAAAAGCTGTGGGAGCTGAATGAGCGCGCGCTGGCATATACGACAAAGAATGATTGACGCGCGGGGGAGGCGAGGACATGCCCTGTGCTCAAACAGTCCTCGCCTCAGGTGGATGCTCGGCGCATAGGACGCGCCGGCACCACCTGGGCTGCGGAACTGCGCCAGGACATGTCCTCGCCTCCTTTGTGCACCAAGGCATTTACAACGAAAGGATCTACGCATGCAAATAAGCGACGTACAGCTCGAGCAGGTGAACACGCAGATTCAGCGCCTGATCAAGGCCGACAACTTCTACGGCAGGCGTCTGAAGGAGGCTGGCATCACCGGCGTATCGTCGGTGGAGGACTTCTACAAGCTGCCCTTCTCCGAGAAGCACGATCTGCGCGAGGCCTATCCGCTGGGACTCTCCGCCGTGCCCGAGAGCGAGATCGTGCGTATCCACAGCTCGAGCGGCACCACCGGCACGCCCGTCATCATTCCATACACCAAGAAGGACGTGGACGACTGGGCCATCCAGTTTGCGCGCTGCTACGAGTTTGCGGGCGTCACGCCTGAGGACCGCGTACAGATCACGCCGGGCTACGGCCTGTGGACGGCGGGCATCGGCTTCCAGGCCGGCTGCGAGCGCCTTGGTGCCATGGCCATCCCCATGGGTCCCGGCAACACCGACAAGCAGATCCAGTTCATGATCGACATGGAGTCGACGGTGCTCACGGCTACGGCAAGCTATGCGCTACTGCTGGCCGAAGAGATCGAGCGCCGCGGTGTGAAGGACCAGATCAAGCTCAAGAAGCTCATTACCGGCTCCGAGCGCGCGGGCGACAAGATTCGCAAGCGCATCATCGACTCGCTGGGCGTGGAGTACTACGACATCTACGGCCTCACCGAGGTCTATGGCCCTGGCATTGGCATCAACTGCGCGCACGGCCACGGCATGCACGTGTGGAGCGACTACGTGTTCCTCGAGATCATCGACCCCGAGACGGGCGAGAACCTGCCCGACGGCGAGTGGGGCGAGATCGTGCTCACCACGCTGGTGAAGGAGGGTGCGCCGCTGATCCGCTTCCGCACGCACGACCTCTCGCGCATCATCCCGGGCGAGTGTGCCTGCGGCCATAACGAGCATCCGCGCATCGACACCATCACCGGCCGCTCCGACGACATGATGAAGATCCATGGCGTCAACGTCTTCCCGGCGCAGATCGAGGAGATTCTGGCCACCTTCCCCGAGGTCTCCAGCGAGTACCAGATTCGCCTGTCGCACCTGGACGGACGCGACACCATGCGCATCTACGTGGAGACCAACGGTAGCGTGGACTGGGAGGAGCTGCGCCATCGCGTGGCCCGTCGCGTGCGCCATCGTATCGGCTTCACGCCGCTGGTCAAGATCGTCGAGCTTGGCGTGCTGCCGCGCAGCGAGAAGAAGACCAAGCGCGTCTTCGACGAGCGCTACGACTGATAGCGCGGTGGAGTTCGGCTGTGGCATGGCGGAACTCGACTGAGATCCATACCCTTTAGGCGGACTATTCGGGCTCTCTTTTTTGGAGTCCGAATAGCTGCTTTAAAGGGTGTGGATCCTGAGCAATCTGCCCGAGCTGGGGTAACCCCGCAAACTTGTTGGGTCCTCGGCGTACATTTTGCGGCGCTTTGTGGGGCTGCGCGGTGTGCGTATCGCTCGCATACTATGACCATGCAAGCGATGCCATGCTGGCGTTCGCGACGGTATCTGCGATCGAAGGAGGACACAATGGGCTATTCCGTTGACGACAAGTGCAGGAAGCTTTCCAAGAACGCCGAGGCTGCGGCCATCATTACCGAGTACTCCCCGGGATTCACCACCGATCCCCAGATGAAGATGGTCATGGGCCTTACGCTGCGCAAGCTCGCCAGCTTCCCGCAGGCCAAGGAGCTCGCCGACCATCTGGACGAGATTGACGCGCGCCTCAAGGCCATCGAGGACTAGTACTGGACTGCATTCCACTAGGGGTACGCCCCCAGTGCACGTTGGCAATTAAGGGACACGCCCTTTTTTGCCCCGCGGGGCAAAAAAGGGCGTGTCCCTTAATTGCCACTCATCTTGCCTAACTGTCTAGCTATCCTTGACGGCCCCACCCATGAGCTGGTTTCGGATCTCCATGGCCTTGAGCAGAAGCATCAGGCGCAGGCGTACGTTGGGGTCATCGAGGTCGAGCTCAAGCTCCCTGCGAATGCGCGAGAGCCGCTCGAGCAGCGTGCTGCGATGAACATACAGCAGCGATGCCGCCTGCGAGGCGCTGCGGTCGCAGGCAAGATAGGTCTCCAGCGTCTCCAGGTAGCTTGTGCTGGAGGTCTTGTCGTGCTCAATGATCCTCCTCAGCCCTGCGGGGCACCACATCTCCAGCGGTATCTCGCCAAGCGAGCTCACGACCATGTCCTGCAGCGCAAAGTCTTGGAACTGGTGCAGCCGGTCGGCAAGGCCGAGGAGGGCGCCGTTCTCTAGGGCGCTATTGGCCTCCAGGTAATACAGGCGCGCCTGCATGAGGTCCTCAACGGGGTCGGATAAGCCTGCGCGCATGTCCAAGCCGCTCGTGAAGGGCAGCAGCGCCGACTCTATGTCCTGCAACCGCTCCTGGTGGCTTGCGTGCGGAAGCTGCTCCAAGTCTATGAAGGCCACGACGGAGTTGTGGTGGTGCTCGAAGGCGAGGCACTGCGGGAAGGTGCTCTCGACCATGTTGCGCACATAGCCAAGGGGGAGGGTCGCCAGACGGCTCGACATCTTGAGCCTCATGCATACGAACGAGCGCTCGGCGCTGGCGCTGTCCACGGTTGCCTTGGACACCTGGTCGAGTGGCAGGCCGTTGACGAGGTCCTGGAGTGCCTGACGCAGCGATCCCGGGCCGTGTGGCCTCCTGCTCGTCAGTTGCCGCAAGGCACGCCGCACGTAGCGGGTCAGCAGCTCGAGGGCAGCGCGGTCGGATGCGCGCTCGTCGCGGGATCCGTAGATGAGGGTGACGCATCCTCGATAGGTGTTGCCCTCGTGCAGGTTGCAGTTGAGCGTGCGCTGTCCGAGGATGTCGATCACGAAGGGCTCGCGCACCTCAGTGGAGAGGGCGTGCTCGCCAAGAAACATATCGAAGGTCTCAAGAGGCAGGCTCTCGGTGTTGCTTGCAGCCAGCTGGGCGTTCTGGCTCGCCAGCTTTGAAATGCCAAGGATGTTGAAGTCGCCGTCGAGGGCAAGCAGCCCGTTGCCAAGGATGGCCTCGCTGCGGGTGAGCATGGCCGAGACGTCCCCGTCCTCGTCCACCATGTGCCTGAGGTCGTCTTCCCAGGCATCGAACTCATCGAAGATGCGCTGGACGGTGTTGAACGTGGAGAAGAAGTCCGCCTCGCGCAGCCTCACGACGCAGCAGCGTTGGGCAAGGCGGTGCAAGAGGGGAGAGTCGCCCAGGCAAATGATGGCTGCGCCTTGCTCCGCGTGTGCATGTGCGGGGAGGCGCTCGGCACGCATCACGTAGAGATGCCCGGAGAGGAAGGCCCGCTCGGCACCCTCGTACAGCTCGGGCCGTCCCAGCGAGGTGTGCTCGTCAAATCTTCCCGACAGATGGGGCTCGAGGCGTGCGGGCAGATTGTCCACGATGGTAGCGATGGTAAGGCGCACGGCGGCTCCCTTCCTCAGGCAACATGCGACGCGGGTGGCGTGCACTGGGGCATGCCACCTCTCATATGCTCCGTCGAACTGAACACATTGTAGGGTGCGAGTGCCTCGGCTTGTGCGGTCATATACCTGACAGGCGGCAACAAGCGCATGGAAGGATGGCCGACCCCCAACAAACTGTGGGGTCAGCCACCTCAAGACCGACCGTTCTACGTATGGCGCGCCGCCGCGGCCGCCCTTAGGTTTAGAGCATGTTGACGTATGCCCATCGTATTGTTTCGGCCACGGGTTTTGGGGCGAGGCAGTTGGCATGAGAAAGGAGAGGGCGACATGGCACTGCTGGCACATGTCGATACGCACCGAGGCGTACAGACGGCGTTTGGCAAGATCATTCCCGAGAAGGAGGCCTACAGCTACTGCCTGAGGACGATCGCGGCGTTTTCGGCCAACATCTTCCAGGTGATGCGCATCCTCAATGACAACTGGGAGGAGCGTACCGAGGCCATCACCGAGATAGCCAACATGATGAACTGCGCCGCATGCGCCGGTGGCGAGGACGAGCTGTTCCAGTACCTCAACCAGTTCTATGACGACTGGAACATCCCCGAGCTCGTGAAGCGCTCCGCTTGGATTGGCGCCATCTGGGGCGATTACGGCGACGAGGCCGAGGACATGGCGGGCCGCGTGATCCAGTTCACCGAGAACCGCGTGGAGAAGGAGCTCGACACCTGCCCGTGGGACATCGTCGGCTCCGAGATGTGCAACATGACCACCGGCATGTTCACGGCCAACTTCGACATCGCCTCCGGCGGCGAGCACGGCTCCATCACCAACGACGTGCAGCTCAACATGTGCGAGGCCCGCGGCTGCGGCAACCCGCACTGCCGCGTGGTGGCCGAGCGTCTGGACCACTTTGGCCTGGATAAGCAGGGCTGGTTGGACCACCGCGGCGCCGCGCACGCGCCGGTGCACGACACGCCTCCCGAGCGCCGTGTTCGCCATGCCCAGGGCCTGCGCAACGGCCAGTACGTCCAGGCATTCGGCGAGGAGAACTCGCTCGAGTGGCAGTACAACTGGGTCGCCCAGATGGGTTGGGTCTGGTCCATCAGCTTCCCCCTGATTGCCATCCGCGACATGGCCGATGACGACGACGAGTTCGAGCGCCTGCTGCGCATCGTGTTTGCCACCGCGGGCAAGAACTCCTTCATCGACTTCTTCGCGCGCGAGGGCCTGCGCAACTGGCTGGAGATCCCGCGCGAGATTGGCGACAACGACCCGCGCGTCATGGGCGCCTACATCGACGCGGTGCTGGGCTGCCAGCTGGTGCCGCACGAGTGGGAGGCCTTCGACGCCGAGGGCGTCGAGATCCGCGTGAGCCAGGACGACTTCGAGGGCCGCTTCGAGATGGCGCCTCTTGAGGAGATTACGATGGGCTACGAGGCCCAGTGGAACGGCGCGTGCCACACTCTGGTTAGCCCCGAGTGGTCGGTCTGGATTTCGGAGGACGACGACGATTACGTCATCAACGTAGGCCGCAAGATCGATAACCGCGCGCTCTAAGGGGGAGTGATTGCAATGCTGTTCAAAGAGGATGAGGTGGCGCGCGCCGAGGCGATGGCCGTGCGCCAGAATGCGGGTTGGTATCGCTGGACGCACGACTTGGTGCAGGTTGGCGGCGCCGATGCGGAGCGGTTCCTCGACTGGATGCTCGTGAACCGGATTGCCGGGACGCCTGAGGGGCGCGGCAAGTACACCACGATGCTCGACGAGCGAGGCCAGATCATCGACGACCTCGTAGCATTCAATAGGGGCGGGGGCATCTGGTGGCTCTCGACGCTGTACGGCCCCCATGCCGTGCGCTGGTTTGATGCGCACAAGCAGGGCTTCGACGTGACCTATGAGGACGTCACACAGGAGTGGGACATGTACGCCGTGCAGGGTCCCAACTCTGCCAAGGTCATGGCCGCCCTGCTCAACGAGCCGGTGGACGAGCTGAAGCGCTTCCAGATTGTGGATCGTTTGGTGGGCGAGACACCCGTGGTGGTGGACCGCGGCGGCTTTACGGGCGAGCTGGGCTTCGAGCTGTACTGCAAGCGTGCGGACTCGGCAGCCATGGCCAATGCCATTGCGCGTGCCGCCGGTGAGTTTGACGCGCCGCGCCTCACCACGCTTGAGGTTTACGTCCGCTCGCTTCCCATGGAGAAGGGCATGGCCCTGCGCCAGGACTACAAGGGCCTCACACCGTACGAGGCAAACCTCGGATGGTCGGTGCACATGGACAAGGACTTCTTCGGCAAGGAGGCTCTGGCCGCCGCCCATGCGCAGGGCGAGCGCCGCGCCTTCGTGGGCCTCGAGATAGAGCGCGAGAGCTACGAGGACATTGCCCAGAAGGAGATTGTCTACAAGCGCGGCGTTCCCGTGGGCTACACGCCGGCCTTCATCTATGGCTACACCGTGAACAAGAACATCGGCTTTGGCGTGGTGGATGCGCACAAGTGCCCCCTTGGCACGCGTGTGACCATCGGCTGCAACGATAGCCCTGCCGTCGTCGTCGAACCCAAGTGGTGCTAGTCGCGCAGCTGGCGACAGGTCCTGGAAGGAGAACGCTGATATGTCAACGAACGAGGGCAAAGTCATTCTGGTGGTAGGCGGCGCCTGTGGCATGGGTGCGGCAACGGTGTGCGCACTGTATCGCCAGGGGGCTCATCTGGTGGTGCTGGACCTCAACGAGGAGGCTTGGGAGGACCTCGTCGAAGACGAGGGCCTTGAGGACGGCCCGGGTACCATAGACTTTGTGGGCGGCGACGTGTGTGACGCCGCGGTGCGGCAGCGTGCCATCGACATCGTGCGCGAGAAGTATGGCAAGCTCGACGGCCTTCTGTACATTGCCGGTGTGCTCGACCTCATGTGCCCTGCGCACAAAACCGACGACGAGCTTTACGACTACGTGATGGATGTCAACGTGAACAGCTGCTTCCGCATGTGTCGCGACTGCCTGCCGCTGCTGTGGGACCACGAGGGGCTGCCGGCCAATATCGTGATCGTGGGCAGCGTGGGCGGACAGGTGGGCTCAAGCGCCGGAGCGGCCTACATCACCTCGAAGCATGCCGTGCTTGGCCTCGCGCGCAACCTGGCCCACACCTATCGGTTCCGCAACGTGCGCACCAACGTGGTCAACCCCGGCGCCTGCGTGACCGACATCCTGGGTAATGCCATGGAGAAGTGGCCCGACCGCGACATCATGGACCTTGAGGGCAACGAGATCTACAACGTGCGCGGCGCGGTGGCTCTGGGCGTCGACTGGGACGGCAAGAACATCACGGGCTTCCCTGAGGACATTGCCAACGCGATTCTGTATCTCATTTCCGACGAGGCGCATTACGTCAATGGCGCCCAGCTCAACGTGGATGGAGGCTGGACGAGCTTCTAAACAAGGAGTAATTCATACCCTTTAGGGCAACTATTTGGACCCTTGTTTCGTGAGTCCAAGGTCTCTGAAGGTTCGACAATCATACCCTTCGTCCAAACTATTCGGGCTCTCGATTTGAGAGCCCGAATAGTGCGGCTAAAGGGTATGAACCGCTCCGCCTGCGGGAGCCTAGCATTCCGTGGAGCTGCCATTTGTTATCGTAAATACATTGGCGACTGACCTTGCGGAGGGACTTGTATGAAGCGTGCAGCATTTCTCTCATTCGACTGGGACTTTGAAGTCATGTCTGCCTATTACGAGGGGATGCAGGACTTTCTTGGCGCACGCGACGACTTGCAGCTCGTGATCTTCAATGCGTTTGGGCAATATGCTAACTACGAGCCCGAGGAGGGTGCCTTCGAGGTGTTCTCCCTCTGCGACTACGAGCGCTATGACGGCTTCATCATTCAGGGCAACCGCTCGTGGCCTCCGGCACTGCGCCAGAGGGTGGCCGACGAGATCCATGCGCTGGGCAAACCTGTGGTCTCCATCAACTACGAGCTCGCTCATGCCCACTGTGTGGGAACCAACAACTACGCAGCTATGCGCGGGCTGGTGAGCCGCGTGCTCTCGGACACCGGGTGCACGCGACCGGCCTTTGTGAATGGGCTTGCCACCTCGTGGGAGGCTCAGGCCAGGGCGCGCGGATGGCGGCATGCCTGCGCCGAGCTGGGCATCACTGACACACGCTTCTATCAGGCCAATTGGGAGATGGACGCCGGCCGCAAGACTGCCCGCGCAATGCTTGAGGAGCCCGGCGACCTGCCTGACGTGATCTTCTGCTGCAACGACGATTTGGCCGTGGGCGTCCAGGAGACGCTGCAGGCCCACGGCGTCCGCATACCCGAGGAAGTCATGGTTGCCGGTTTTGACAACCGAGAGACCAGCCTCAAGGCCTCGCCGCGCATCACAACCATCGACCGCGACTACGCCGGTATCGGCAGAACCGCCCTCGGCGTGCTGGAGCGGCTCATGAATGGCGAGGAGCAGCCGCTTTCGGTTGCCAGTGACGTGCGCTATGTGCTTGCGGAGTCGTGCGGGTACGAGAACGGGGCCGAATCCAAGGAGGACCTCGTCAGCGACCTGTCCTCCATGGACGCAGCCCTCAAGCACTTCTACCGGGTGCTGACGCACTTCCAGCCTGCCGTGCTCAATGCGGACTCACTCTACGAGATTCTGCTTGAGTGCGAGCGCACCTTCGGTGAGTTGAAGTGCCCCAACACCTACCTCATGATCAACGACAACTACTTCGACCAGAACACGATACGTGCCGTCACCTCATACGGGCCGCTAAGCCTGCTGATGGCCTACGGAGGTGCAGGAATCAATCTGGTGTATGACAACAAGCACATCTACGCCCGCTTCCTCTCGCGCAACATCCTGCCGCCCGAGATTCCGCTTACCAAGCCGGTGTACATGGTCTTTCCGCTGCGTCACGGCACTACCTGCATCGGCACGCTGGTCACCGAGGGCGTATCTCCCATCCTCAAGTATGGCTTCATGACCATCGTGCTCACCCTGCTGTCTAGCGCCATCGAGAGCGCGCGCAAGAAGGAGATGCTGCAGGCCGTGAACGCGCGTCTGGATGATCTGTATGTGCGTGACCAGCTGACAGGCCTGTTCAACCGCTTCGGCCTCGAACGCTTTGGGGCCATCGTCTATGACCACCTGCTGCGCGACTTCAACGAGGCACAGTTCATATTCATGGACGTCGACAACATGAAGCAGATCAATGACAGCTGCGGCCACGAGATTGGCGACCAGGCACTTCAGGACACCGCCGACATCATTCACCGCGCGACGCGTGACGAGAACGCCTTTGCCATGCGCTACGGTGGCGACGAGTTTTTGCTCATATGCCGGCGCAACCTCATCCCCAAGCTCGAGGCGGAGCTGCAGATGATGCGTGACAACTCAACGCGCCCCTACGAGCTGTCGCTGAGCATGGGGCGCTACCAGGTGTTCTCAAGCGACCGCATGCCCATACACGAGGCCGTGGAGCGGGCCGATGCCCGCATGTACCAATCCAAGCAGGAGCGTCGGGGCAGGTAGGGAAGTGGCCCGCTCGTCAGTTCTCTGGCAGTGAGAGCCAGCTTCCCACAGCCATCAGCGCGAGTGCGACGAGGAAGTTCGCTCCTGGAGGGTCGTTGAACAAAACCCAGGCTACCGCCACGCCGATGAAGGGTCCCACGGCGTAATAGGCGCTGGTCCGCGCCGCGCCCAGCCCGCGCTGCGCCCACACATAGGCGAGAATGGACAGCCCGTAGCTGGCAAACCCCAGGAGCATGGCCAAAACCATGGGCATAAACGTCGGCAGGGTGGCGCCCCCAAGCATAGCGACGCACAAGGCCCCCGCGCCGCTTCCTATTCCCTTTATGGCCACGACGAGCGCTGGGTCGCAGTCGGCTATGGAGGCCGTGCAGTTGTTCTCGATACCCCAGCACAGGCAGGCACCCAGCACAAGGAGCGACCCCGGGGAAAGCGATAGTTCTGCGCCGGGCTGCAGGGTGAGCAGGACGCATGACATCGTCATGGCGACGATGCCCGCCCAGAGCCTTGGCGAGATGTGCTCACCAAAGAACGCCCGGGCAAAGAGCGCGGTAGCCACGATCTCGAAGTTGTTGAGCAGAGACACGCTCTCGGCGGGCGTCGTCGCAAGCCCGCCCATCAGCAGGAGAGGCGCCGCCACGTCGAGCGCGACCATTGCGGCAACGTAGGGTGCATCGCTCCGCTGCATGGGACGCGACGACGACTTGGCTCCGGCTGCGTGGCGCGTGCCAAGATAGCCCCACATGCCCACACCTGCGCCCAAGTAGAGCAGTCCGGCAAGGGCTCCGGGGTCAACGCTTCCCATGAGGAGCTTGGAAAGCGGCACGCTCAACGCGTAGAGAGCGGCCGCCGCAACCGCCAGTCCCACATGCCAGAGATTCCCGTGCCTTTCGTTGGTGCTCACGTACACTGCCTTTCAAGTTTCCGAACATCTTGTTCTATAATTGAATCAGCATGGCACCAAGACAACAGACAAGGGCCCCCATCCGTTCGCTTCCGAACGGATGGGCCGTATCGTTCGGAAGGTTCCCGTGGCAGACAGAAGAGTGGCCCGCACCGAGGCGGCGGTCATACATGCGTTTGAGCAGCTCCTCGACGAGCGGGGCTATGCGCGCATGACCGTTCAGGAGATACTCGATGCCGCCAACGTGGGCCGCGCGACCTTCTATGCGCACTTCCCGGGCAAAGAGGGCGTGATGGAGGCCTTTGTCGAGAGCGTCATCGAGCACGTTGCCGCCCCTGCCGATGCCGAGCCCGGCCACGACTTCACCGGCCGTGGCGACATGGATGCCCAGGTGGAGCATGCGCTTCGCCATGTGGCCGAGCATCGGCGCGCCGTGCGGGCGCTGCTTCTGGGAGGGGACTCGCGCGGGTTTGTGAGCGCCTTGCGCGAGGCTGCGTTCACGAGGCTGCGTCGAGTTGCACGGGGAGACTACGAGGCGCGCTTCCTGACGGGGGCGCTCGTCGAGACGGTGGTACGCTGGGTGGAGGAGGGCTTTGCCGAGGACCCCTGTCTGCTCGCGCAGTCGTATGCCGCCCTCGCGAAGGCAGTGTGTGGCACCGCATCAGACACGGGGGAGAACTGACATGGCAGACGAGAGCAAAGCAATCAGCGAACGCAAGCGTGCCCTGCGCGCCAAGCTCAAGCAGGCGCGCCGCCTTATCCCACGCGAGGAGCGGGAACGGGTGGACGCGGCCATTGCGGCCCAGCTTGTGGCAACCGATGCCTATGCGCAGGCCAGCGTGGTGCTGACGTACCTCTCCTTTGGCAGCGAGATTGACACCTATGGCCTCATCGAGCGGGCTTGGGCTGACGGAAAGACCGTGGCCCTGCCGCGCTGCCTTGAGGGCACGCACCAGATGGAGTGGTATCGCATCGAGTCGTTCGACGGTCTTAGGCGCAGCTCAATCGGCGTGCTCGAGCCCATGCGCGACCCTGCGCAGCAGCTGGCGGCAGTCGCCTCCGCGGACGAGCTGGCGGTGGTGCCGGGGCTTACCTTCGACGCGCAGGGCTATCGTCTGGGGTACGGCGGAGGCTATTACGACACGTTTCTAGCTGGCTTTCCTGGCCGCTCAGCGGGGCTCTGCCGCATTTGCCAGCTGAGCCGTGGCCTGCAGGCCGAAGGGGTCATTGACGCCTACGACCTGCCGGTGAACATCGTGGTTACCGAGGGCGGCGTCATCGAGGTCTCGTAGCTGGCGTCTTGCGCCCCACGGTAGCGTGGCGGGCTCCGCGGACGACGGCAAGACCTTCGCCGCGCTCGTCGATCCGGGCATTGAGGTCGTCTTCAAGCTGTAGCCACGCGAGGGCGCCAGCGCATGATGTCGCAGCGCGCACGGGTGCTTGACTGGTGTGCATTGATTGTGACACATGTTACAGTATGTCTAAGTACACCGGAGTCCTTTGACGAAAGGAAGTCCCATGCGCGTGGTTCCCTACACCCCCAAGCATGCCGACGAGATGCGTGCCGTGTGCCTGGCCACCGCGAGCGAGCGCGCCCGCACGAGCAAGACCCATGGACGCTTCACGCTGCTCATGTACTGCGAGCCTTACCTTGAGCATGGCACCTGCTTCATGCTGCTGGATGACGAGGGGGTGGCACGCGGGTACACGCTGTGCGCCGAAGACTTCGAGTCGTGGCAGAAGGTGTTTGCTCCCTACCGCGCGCAGATCGAGGCGCTGGGGGATGAGTATGCCCAACGCGTGGCCAATGAGTATGCCGAGTTTGCGCGCACGGCGCCGGAGTACCCGGCACATCTGCACATCGACATCGAGGAGCCCTACACCGGAGGTGGCAACGGCCGCGCGCTGATGGAGACGCTCATCGGCTACCTGCGCGAGGCAGGTGTGCCGGGCGTGGCCTTTGGGGTTGCCGCGGGCAACGAGCGGGCCATCAAGTTCTACGAGCGCATGGGCTTCGAGCACCTGACGGAGTTTGAGGACAACGGCCCGGTGTTTGGCATGCGCTTCTAGGGCATGCGGGCTGACGCTACGCCTCTCCGCGAAGGTCACGGCGCAGGTGCACCAGCATGAAGGTGGCAACCACGGCACTGGCGATGGTGGCCACCGGCAGGTTGAGCCAGAGGCCGTTGAGGCCGAGGGGCTGCAGCAGGACAAGGGTCACCACGGGTGCGATGAGCGCCTCGAAGAGCGAGAAGACCGAGGCGGGACGCGAGCGCTCTATGGCGGTGTAGAAGGCCTGCGTGGCCATGGGGAGCCAGCGCACGAAATAGGCGAGCGAGAACAGGCGGAAGGCGGGCCCTGCCATAGACAGGATGTGCTCCGATGCGTCTGCCATGAACATGAGCGTCAGCTCGCGCGGGAATGCGAGCATGATCACCGAAAGCCCCACCGAAATGACGGCGCAAGCAGCAAAGATGCGCTTCTCGATCTTGACCACGCGGTCGGTGCGCCCGGCGCCCAGGTTGTATCCCACGGCGGGCTGCAGGGCGTCGCAGGTGCCGTAGAGCAGCGGGAACACCACACCGCTCGCGTACATGAGCGCGCCGTAGATGGCTACGGCGTCCTCTCCGCCCTGGGCGAGCAGGGCCGTGTTGAGCAGCACCGAGGTAACGCGGCCGGCCACGTTGTTCAGGAAGGCGGGCATGCCAGCGGTGGCAATCTCGCGCGCCAGGCCAGGGGTGAGGTGGGGGCGAACGAAGCGCAGCTGGTAGCGGCCCAACAGGAAGGGGATCATGCCCACGAAGGAGCTAATACCCAGCGCCAGCACGTAGCCCAGTGCGGCACCAAACACGCCGAGCCCCGCGTAGCGCACGAGGCTGAACTCAATGATGGCACCTAGGATGGCCATGAACACGTTGAGGGCGAGGCTCCCGCGGATCTTTCCGCAGATGCGGAGGAAGTTGTCGACGGCGAACATCATGGACGTCACCGGTGCGCCAATGGCATAGACGCGCAGGAAGGTGGTGGCATCCTCGGCAAGCTGTCCGCTTGCTCCCTGTAGGGCCATGATGGCAGGTGCCGCCGCCCAGAAGACGGCTCCGAGTGCAGCCCCCAGCACCAGTATGCCGAGCACGGCGCAGGTGAAGACGTTGTTGGCGCGCTTCGAGTCTCCGGCGCCCAGCGCGATGGCAATGGGCACCGACGAGCCTACGCCAATGAGGTCGCCCACGGCAAAGACGAGGATGACGAAAGGCATGGCGAGGTTGACGGCAGCGAAGGCGGTCGAGCCGAGGAGCTGTCCCACGATGATGCCATCAAGCACGTCGTAGAGGGCAGATGCCAGCATGCTGACGGCACCCGGCGCCGCAGCCATGAAGAAGAGCTTGGTGGGCGTGGTGGTGAGGTACAGCTTGCGCAGCCGCTCTTCGTTTGTGAGGCTCGTGTCAGCCATCTAAGCCCTGTCCTTTCGGCAAAAAGAGACCGAAGGAGCCATGCCGCAGGGGCGTGTCTTCTCCGGTCGTTCGACCCTCCGACTATGTCGTCACCTTCAGGTGACGTTCGTGTTACCACCTTGGCATATGTCCACCTATGGGTCAATCGCGCCACAGGTTCTGCAGCAAGGCGCGAAGAACCTGTGGAGGGAAGGGGTGCACCCCGCCGCGCACCCCTCTTCGCACGCATGTGAATCGGGGACGGTCCTCGTTTCTCATGCGTGTGAATCGGGGACGGACCTCGGGCGCGGGGCGCGTGGCCCTACGCTCATTCGCGGGATGGGCGTTCGTCGCTCCGGCGCGGCAGGGCGGCGAACTCGCGCCCTTCGGGCGCTCGGACAGCGCCGCCCTCCCGCCGCGCCTGCGCTCCTCGCATCCCGCGGAATTC
>CACXFC010000105.1 GCA_902766835.1 uncultured Coriobacteriaceae bacterium
CCCCAAGCTGCTTGCTGACGGCCGTCGCCTCTACACCTACGAGTTCAATGGCTTCTGGCGTGACGTGGGCACCATCGCCTCCTTCCACGAGACCTCGATGGAGCTTCTGGGCGAGAACCCCTCCTTCGACCTCTTTGCCAAGGACTTCCCGATCATGTCCAACACGGAGTCGTATCCGCCGGCGTACTACGGACCGGACGCTGACGTCGACGACTGCATCGTGGGCAACGGCTCCAAGATCTATGGCCAGGCAGTCCATTCGATCGTGTCCATCGACTCGGTCATCGGCAAGGGTGCCGTTGTCAAGGACTCCGTCCTGCTGCCGGGCGCAATCGTGCGCGACGGCGCCAAGGTCATCAACGCCATCGTGGGCGAGAACTCCATCATCGACGAGGGTGTTGAGTTTGGCAGCGCCGACGCCGGTAAGGACTACGCCTTCTGCGGCAACAGCGTTGTTATCGGAAAGGAGGAGTAGAACATGGCTAAGGCAATTGGTCTCATTACCGCCAACTACTCCACCAAGTTCCCCAGCGCGCTGACCGACAGCCGCCCGGCTGCCTCCATTCCCTTCCTCGGCCGCTATCGCGCCGTCGACTTCGCGCTCTCGAACATGGTGAACTGCGGTATCCGCACGCTCGGCATGATCATGCCGTACAACTATCGTTCGCTGATCGACCACGTCGGCTCCGGCCGTGAGTGGCAGCTCACCCGCAAGAGCGGTGGCCTGTTCATCCTGCCGGGCTCTGCCTTTGGCACCTCCCGCACCGGTGGCCGCTTCCTGCTGCGCGACCTCATCCACAACAAGATCTTCCTTGAGCGCGACGCCGCTGACTACGTCATCGTGTCTGCCGCCAACTGGATCTACAACATGGACTACAACGAGCTCATCGCTGCCCATGCTGAGTCCGGCGCCGACATCACCGTTGTCACCCAGGCTGCCCGCGACAAGGACGTCGACGTCTGCGCCCTCGAGGTTGTTGACGGTCGCGTCAAGGGCATCAAGCATGGCACCGTCTTTGGTGACACCGCCTTCCTTGACTGCTTCGTGGTTGGCCGCGAGAAGCTCATCGAGATCCTCGACTGGTATGCCGCCAACGATTACCTTGACCTCTTCGAGGCCCTCGCCGGCGAGTATGACCGCGTGAATGTCCAGGCGTATGACTTCGAGGGCTATGCCGCCCCGATCTTCAACAAGGACACCTACTACAAGGCCAACATGGACATGCTCGATCCCAAGATTACCCACGAGCTGTTCTCGGTTCGTCCGATTGCCACCAAGGCTCACGACAACCAGCCGGCCAAGATCGTCTCGGGCGCCAAGATCACCAACTCCCGTGTCTCGGGCAGCTGCCGCATCTATGGCACCGTGATCAACTCCATCCTGGGCCGTGGCGTCGTCGTCGAGAAGGGCGCCGTCGTCAAGGACGCCATCATCATGCAGGGCTGCACCATCAAGAGTGGCGCGCATGTTGAGTACGCGATCGTCGATCGCAACAACGTGATTGCCGAAGGCACTGAGTTCTGCGGCACCGAGGCTAACATCCTGATCAAGGACAAGGCTTAATCGCTTGTTCACAGGGCGTCGGCGAGCACACCTCGTCGGCGCCCTGTGCTTTTTTGTAGGGCCGTGCGCGGTCATTCCATCGTGTGAGGCCCAATCTCTCGTGCGCACCACACACATGTAAAGGAGTGACCTGCTGTGGCTGAAAAGACCAGAAGAAAGATCAAGATCCTCTTTGCGGCCTCCGAGGCCGTTCCGTTCGTCAAGACCGGTGGTCTTGCCGACGTTGCCGGTTCGCTGCCCAAGGCTCTTAAGGCGGCCGGCGCAAAGGTGTCCGTCATCATCCCCAAGTACGGCACCATTCCCGAGGAGTATACCTCCCAGATGCAGCACCTTGCCGAGTTCTACGTGCCCCTGGCGTGGCGCAGCGTGTACTGCGGCATCGACAAGCTGACCTACGACGGAATCGACTTCTACTTCGTCGACAACGAGGCATACTTCAAGCGCGACAGCCTCTATGGCTACTTCGATGACGGCGAGCGCTATGCGTTCTTCTCGAAGGCCATCTGCGAGGCCATCCAGTGGCTGCCCGAGCTGCAGTGCGACGTGCTCCACTGCAACGACTGGCAGACCGCCATGGCCTGCGTCTTCCTGCGCGAGTTCTACCAGGAGATCGAGGCCTGCCGCAACGTGAAGACCATCTTCACCGTTCACAACGTCAAGTTCCAGGGCCAGTACTCCGACAAGGTGCTCGAGGACATCCTCGGCCTTGCCGACAACCCCACCGCTGCCGGCCAGCTCTACTGCGACCGCGACTCCATCAACTACATGAAGGGCGCGCTCTGCTACGCC
>CACXFC010000106.1 GCA_902766835.1 uncultured Coriobacteriaceae bacterium
CAAGGACAAGGACAGCCGCGAGGAGTTCGAGATGCGCACCCACAAGCGTCTCATCGACATCCTCGACCCCAGCTCCAGCACGGTCGATAGCCTGATGCGCCTCGACCTGCCCGCCGGCGTCGACATCGAGATCAAGCTCTAAGCTTTCTCAACCAACGACTCGGAACGCCCCCGGTACGACCGGGGGCGTTTTCTTTACGTGGATTGGGGGCAATTAAGGGACACGCCCTTTTTTGCCCCGCGGGGCAAAAAGGGCGTGTCCCTTAATTGCCTACGGCGGGTAGGCGCTTGCGTGCCAATGGGAAGGCTTCCCTATGGCCCAGCCCCGGCCCGTGCTTATGAGGGAGCTGCGGTGGGCCATAGGGAAGCCTTCCCATTGGCACGCCCCCGGTGCACGTCAGCTGCCGTTGACGGCGTAGAGGTCGGCCAGCTCCCTGCGGTTTGTGCAGCCGGTCTTGTGCAGGATGTTGCGCACGTGGAACTTGACGGTGGCTTCGCTCACGAAGAGCTCACCGGCAATCTCGGCGTTGCTGCGGCGCTGCAGCAGAAGACGCAGCACGTCTCGCTCGCGCGACGACAGGTCGTGCCGCGCGGCAAAGCGGTCAAACAGCTGCTGCTCGGTGGGCGCCGCCTCGAGAACGGGAGCGTAAAGCTGCTGGTAGAGCACGAAGAACAGCGCAATGGTGCACGCGAAGAACACGGCGCTCACGGTTACGAGCACGAGGGGAGCGCCGCCTAGCAACACCGCGATAGTCGTGCCCAGGGCGTCGCCGAGCCGGCCAAAGAGCAGCCCAAGCCCCGCGAGTAGCGGTCGTTTGCCTTGTGCGGCAAGGTCGGCGAGCACCACCACACGGAAGACCGAGAAGAAGCCATTGAGCAGGTAGGCGAGAGCCCACATGAGCGTGGCGGGCGCAGCGGCACCAGACAGCGCCAGCATGAAGAAGGGCATCACCAGCGCGCCTGCACAGCACAGGGCACCCCAACGGCGGTCGCGGTCGCTCACGAAACCCGCGGCCAGTAGTCCCACACCATACAGCAGACGCGAGAATTCGAGACTCACGCCGTTCATCAGGTCGATGGTGGGGAAGCTGAAGCCCATGCCCTTGGTTGCGCTCATGAGCAGTACGACTCCGCAGGCAAGTGCTCCGAGCTGGGTGGATGGCGCGGTGCCAGCGCCAGTAGGCGTATCTGCGTGGAGCGACTCGCTGGGTGCCAGACGAATGGCAAGTACGGCCAGCGCAGCAAGCAATCCGCAGGTCAAAAGTCCCCATAGGCCCCGCGTGGCAGCGCCAGCCCCCACTGCCGAAAGGAGCCAACTTGCGCCGGTCGACACAGCGTACGCGCCGCCAAACACCATGCCGCGCTGCTCTTCGGGCACGAGGCTGGCAAGGCGGTAGAGGTAGTAGCCCTGAAAGTATCCGCACAGCAGACTTGCCAGATAGCCAAAGGCCAGGGTGGGGGCGAGGTCTGGTGCCAGTGTGGCGGGGGCGAGGCATACGACATAGAGAACTACCGTCGCCGTGGTTGTTATCTGCAGGTATGCCTTGCTGCGCGTGCGGCTAAGGGCACAAAAGGCGGCGATTCCCGCAGCTTGCATGGGGTAGCCGACGCCCATGGAGAGCATGTCGACCTGTGCAGCTTCGGCGAGCTCCGTAAGGTGATACAGCCACGAGAGCCAGCCCGTCGAGGCAAGAAGGAAGCAGGCAAGGATCAGCAGCGCGACGCGCGTGGGCGCGTTCCAGTGCGTAGGTCGTGCGGTCATGCCTCCTCCCTTCTGCGGCGGGGTGCTCGGGCACGTCCCATGATAGGGGAACGAAGGACCAAGCGGCGCATCGTGCCTGTGGTATCGGTTAGGGGCATGTGCTTTTATGTGGCACAAAACCGCAGGTAAAGGCCTACCTATCCCAAAACAAGCCCTGACACGCGGCGCCCTTGGCCCTAGGGTGAAACTGGATTGCTATCTAAATCGCCCGTCCCCGCGGAAAAGAGGCCGCCCATGAAGCTGCAATCGCTGCAAAAGCCCCTTGCCACGCTCGTGTCGCTTTCGCTTGTGTTGAGCTTGATGCCAACGCAAGCTCTTGCCGAGGAGGTGACGACGTCTGAGGAGGGACTCGTTGCGGCGGAAGAGGTGCTTGCCGCTCAGGCCGATTCCACGTGGACAGATGAGGCAGGCATAACCTATACCTACCGTGTTTCCTCCACTGGCACCGGCACCGACCTGGTGTCCATCACTGACATCAAGCTTCCGGACAGCTTGGCTGATGCGCAGGATGGCTCATACGATTTGGTCATACCGGGCTCGTTGGCAGGCAAGATCGTGACTTCTCTGGGATGGGTGGACCAGTACGGAAGCTCCGACCCTGTCTTCGGAGCATCCCCCTACGTGGCAAAGGTCGGAAGTGTGACCATACCCGACAGCGTGATGACCTTGGCCCCGTATGCCTTTGCCTCCTATTCCGAAAGCTATACGGCAAATATCAAGACCATCACCTTTGCGGACGGCTGTCTGGTTGCCGACATATCGGAAGGGTGCTTCCTGGACATGGCGGGCCTTGCCAATGTGGTCCTTCCCGAGGGGCTCCATACTATAGGCAGCCGTGCCTTTGAGGGGTGCACGGGGCTCCAGAGCATCGAGTTGCCTTCCGAGCTGCAGGTAATCTGCACGGGCGCCTTCAAGGAATGTTCCGCCCTTGGCGCAATCTCCATCCCGGACAGCGTCACTACCATCGAAGAGGGGGCCTTTAGAGACTGTGCGGAGCTGGTGCAGCTGGGCTTTGGCGCATCCTCCCAGTTGCAGAACATTGACAAGTACGCCTTCATGGGAACCAAGCTCACGCAGGTTGATATCCCCAACAGCACGCTGAGTATCGGCGAGAGCGCCTTTGACGGGCTCGCCACTCTCGAGGCCGTCAGCTTCGGTACCAGCCAGGAAGCCTCCCAGCTGCAGACCATCGGCACATACGCCTTCCGCAACACGGCCCTCACGAGCATCACGCTGCCCAACAGGCTTGAGTCCTATGGTTACGTGCCCGTGGAGGGCAGCAACCGTGCCCATACCGCCTTCGATGGCTGCGAGGCGACTCTGACTACCATCAACTGGCCTACGGAATACATGCCAGACAAGAGCTTTACGGTGGTGGGCGGCTTTGCCGACTTCGTCAGGCTAGAGGACTCGGTGGTCAACAACCTGCCCTGGTGGATCAGTGAGATCGATGACTACGCCTTTTACTATTGCGGCTTCGAGCATCTCGTGATACCAGGCAGCGTGACGCGCATAGGATCGTCGGCTTTCTATGATCCCTTTGCGCTTGAGTCTCTAGCCTTCGAGGACGGCAGCGAGCCCCTGCGCATAGAGGAGGATGCCTTCTCTGGCACCGAGACGCTCCTTAACGACGCGACCATCATTCTGCCCGAGCGCGTGTCCTACCTTGAGTGCTGCTTTGGTGGCGAGAACAACACCTACTATGTTTACAACCCAGACATTCAGTTTGCCTGCTATTCGAACGGGCACGACATCGATGTCGATGATGACGACGAGTGCTATGACCCATGGGATCTTGCAGAGACAGGCGTGTGCTATTACCCCAAGGATGCCGCTGCAGACTCCCACATCGTGCGCTTGAAGAACCACTACGAGCAAGTCGAGCGCGAACTCAAGGGGTTGTATGGCGATGACCAGGAGCTGATGAAGTTCATCCCCTTCGATCCTGACGCCGTCGAGACCTACACCATCACGGGCTCCGTCCCCGAGGGAGCAACCGTGCTGCTTGAGGCAGGCCTTGGGGTAGAGCGGATTGTCGATGAGTCGTTCACCCGCGCGGTGGAGCGCGGTTCAAACGTGCTCGTCCATGTCAGTCTTGACAACTACGCAGAGTACGTCATCTCTCCGGACGGCACTGGCGAGGCGGCTCCCCTTACCCAGGACTGGACCTTTGCCGTTACAGAGGCCGATATGACACCCCTCTCTAGCACCGGCATGATCCAGGCGCATGCCATAGGCGACCATTCCGAGAATGCCAACATCGTTGTCGTGGACCAGGCCACAGGCAAGATCGTGCGCCAGGGAACGGTGCTGCGCGCCCGCGTCTTCTTTGCGAGCGAACTGCTCGCAGGCACCTATTCGGTGATTGCCTACGCGCAAAATGACGCCTTCAAGCGTATTGCCAGCATGGACGACTTTGCCCTTATGGGCTTTGGCCCCTCCGACTATGCCCAGACTACGGTACAGCTTACGGCGGGCGAGGCGGAGGAGATCGAGCTCCAGGTGCCTGCGCTTGACCTCTCGAAGCTCACGGGCATCATCACCAGCGGACAGCTCTCTGTGCCCGTGGGCAACACGGCACCCGATGTCGTCTTCTACGCGCGCGCAAGCTATGCGATGGCCGATGGTCGCGAGGCCGATAGCTTCAAGATGAGCATCCCCGAAGGCCTAGAGCCGGTAACGGTAACCTCGCCCTCCAGGAATTACGGTATCGTCGGCTATGATGGCGCGGCGCATACGCTGACGCTGGACGGGCTGTCGGGGGCAGATCGCACGGGCTCCACCCTCTCCATCGGGCTAAAGGCTTCGGCAGGAGGCAGCTATGCGATGTCTGCCTCGCTCACAAGTGATGGCGTGACGGTGCCGCTGGGATCGGCTTCCGTGGGCATCAACTCGCTGACGCTGGTGGTGCCCACCGGATCGCTCGATTCCACGGAGTTCGACGTGACCGTCTACGCGGCACCCCAGACCGAGGTGAGCTTCACGGTGGCAGGCAGGGACGCTGGCTCCTGCACGACCAACAAGGTCGGTCGCGGCGTGGCGACGCTGCGCATCCCCGACGAGGCCCTCTCGTTTGACAGCTTCCTCTACAACGTGAGTGCAACGACGGGCACAGAGTCGGTCTCTGACACGGTCAGCTACAGCTATGCCTCGCTCTACCAGCCCAAACTCCAGGAATTCTTCTTCGTGCATGCGGGTACGCGCACCTATCTTGCCAAAGATGGCAAGAACCTCTCGGGAGGCTATTACACCTGCGTTATCAACCCAGGTGTGCATGGCATGAAGCACCAGCCATGGCCCTTCACGGCCGTATTCGACAGCCTGCTGCCGCTCCAGCAGGAGGCAGGGCTCTCTCTGGGCATGTTGGACGACAGCATGCGCTATGTGAGACTGAGCCTCGCGAAGACGGAGGACCGGGGCAACGGCGTTAAGCGCTACACCTATCAGGGTAACGTGGTCATGGGAACGGGTCAGTCTTCCTACGTTCTGCAGACCAAGGACGTTCCCGCGCGCTTCGACGTGACGGCGCTTGTGGACTTGGAGAGCGTCGAAGTGGAGCGTCCCACCAACTTTGTGGCGGAGGGATCTGCTCCCACGCAGGAGCAGTGGGCGAGCGAGCTGCAGGGACAGCTGGCGCAGATGCCCGACGTCTACCAGAAACTCATGAGCGTGGAAGGCGACACCCAGTACTTCGACATCTTCGGTGGCGGCTGGCGTCATGAGAACTGGGACCACGACAGCGACGCATGGAAGGCCTACGAGGCGCTCTCTGATGCCGACAAGCAAGAGATCCAGCAATTCGAAAACGAGGTCGTGAGCCTCTACCGGTCCTATGCCCAGATCATCGGCGACAAGAAGCCCCTGACGGATTACAGCTCGCTCGAGGAATATCTGCAGGACAACTGGGGCTACGCCA
This sequence comes from uncultured Coriobacteriaceae bacterium, assembly GCA_902766835.1. Classification (GTDB taxonomy): domain Bacteria; phylum Actinomycetota; class Coriobacteriia; order Coriobacteriales; family Atopobiaceae; genus UBA1367. The sequence continues at coordinate 5,679 of CACXFC010000106.1, forward strand.
CGGGTGGAAACTACGATCCCGCGCAGCTCGAACGCGAGGGGTATGTGGTCAGTTACTACGGCTCGCAGGGCTCCTCTGAGTGGACGGCCGTCAAGATGGAGGACGTGGGAACGTTGACTGCCCAGGGAGAGCTGGTGGCGCAGAGCCCAGACGTTCCAGATATCGAGAAGGTCTTCGTCAAGAGCAGCGACGGGTCAAGTTACGAGCGCCTCACGAGCTTGAATGCCGATACGACGGGTGCCGTCTCGCTTCTTTCGGACAACGCCGATAAATTAGCGGACATGGTTGGCAAAAGCATCGACACGGCCAAGTACGGCAAGGCGATAGGCGGCAGCGCCAAGGGTACTGGCATTCTGAGCACTGTGCTGGGTCTCTGGGAGCTCTACGACTCTACAGGTAAGCGGGAGGCGATTCTCGCCGAGATAGAGAAGCGCGAGGGCGAGCTGCGGCGCATGCAGCAGCAGGTGGACTACTACGAGAAGAACAACCCCGACTCTCCTTGCATCGGTGCGCTGAAGATGGAGATGGAGATGATTCGGGTCTACCTCAAGGACCTCAAGAGATACAACATGGTGAGCTGGATAGACATGCCTGTGAGTTCGATACTCAACGGCGTGGGCATGTATGCGACGGCGGCATCGGTCATTCCTGGTGTACAAGAGGTCTCCGTGCCCACGGCCGTAGGGTGCTTCGTGGCATCAGCGACGTGGTCGCAGGTCCCCGACGCCCTGAACAGATGGCTTTCTCCCGAGGTGCAGGAGCATCTGGACGAAGTCAGGAACTACCGCTACATCCGCGAGGACATTTGCCGCGAGTTTGGCGGCGACTTCGGCAAGTCGCACTACAACTATGCTCCCAAGACGCTGCCCTACAGCAAGGGCGTCAACATGGACCCCTCCGGCTTCGTCTACGCCGGCGTACCCGATAACCGCGTCGAGGGCGTGGCGGCCACCATCTACCAGCTGGTGGACGGCGAGTGGGTTGCCTGGGACGAGGCGGCTCAATGGGACGAGGTGAACCCGCAGGAGACCAATGAGCATGGCCTCTTTGCCTGGAACGTCCCGCAGGGGACATGGAAGGCGGTCTTCCAAAAGGATGGCTACAAGCAGGCGGAGTCTGACGAGCTGCCGGTTCCGCCCGAGTGGGCTGACGTAGCCATTAACATGGTGAGCACCACGGCTCCCAAGGGTGCATCGCATACCGTGGCGGTGGACTACTCCTACGTGGACGTGATCTTTGACCAGTACATGAAGACCGACACCATGCCCGAGGTGACGGTGTCCGGCGCCACGCTGGACAATGCCGTGTGGCGAGACGTGCAGACGGGCAAGGACGAGTTGAACAACGATGTGCAGCTCTCGAATACCCTGCGCGTGCCCTTGGCAGAGCTCATTACACCCGATGCACCGCTCGAGGTCGTCGTTTCGGCGGGCACAAGTTATACGGGTGTGGCACAGACCGAACCCTACCGTCTTACGGTGAAGGTCGAGTGGCCATTCATCGACGTAAATGCTGGTACGCCGCACGCCTATGACATCTGCTGGCTTGCTGCGGCGGGCATCTCCACCGGCTGGACCAACAAAGACGGCACGCGCGAGTTCCGCGGCATGAGCCCGGTCGTGCGCCAGGACATGGCGGCCTTCCTCTACCGCCTGGCGGGCAGCCCGCAGTACGTGCCCTCGCCGGCTGACGTGGGCAAGTTCCGTGATGTGAACGCCCAGACCCCGCACGCCACCGAGATCTGGTGGCTGGCGAGCACCGGCATAAGCGAGGGTTGGAAGACGGGCGACGGCACCCGCGAGTTCCGCGGCATGGATACCGTGAAGCGCCAGGACATGGCCGCCTTCCTGCGCCGCCTCACCAAGATCATGGGCGGCAACGACGCGCTGCCCGAGAACGCCGCCAACTCCTTCAGGGACGTGACGGACGGCACCGCGCACCGCGAGGCCATCATCTGGCTGGCCTCCACGGGGGTGACCACCGGCTGGACCGAGCCGGACGGCTCCAAGACCTACCGCGGCATGAGCGACGTGGTACGCCAGGACATGGCCGCCTTCCTGCACCGCTTGGATGACTACATAAGGGAGAACCCAGCCTAGGGGTTGTACCCACTTGCGTGCCAAAGGGAAGACTTCCCTTTGGCACGCCTCCAGTGCACGTAATCGTAGCTAGGGAAGGCAATTAAGGGACACGCCCTTTTTTGCCCCGCAGGGCAAAAAAGGGCGTGTCCCTTAATTGCCCCCAGCGCAGGCCCACTACCAGTGGAGTCTTTGTGAAAACCACGTAGCCGGGCGTATCTCACCCACGCGCGATTAAACTAGAAAAGCTGCTGAACTGTGGCGGAGTTATGTCTATACCACATGTCCCATCCTGTGTAGGGGCACCTGCTCGTGGAGAAGGCTTAACAAAATCGCAGGTAGCAGCATACGTCGGATGCGGTCCGCTGGGGAAGGGCGCAGGGTGCGCTCACAACACACGTCCCATGACCGCCGAAGGAAAGGACCAGGAATGGTCAACACGATTCTCGGCCGCAAGATCGGGATGACGCAGGTTTGGGAC
>CACXFC010000107.1 GCA_902766835.1 uncultured Coriobacteriaceae bacterium
GCTTGAAGACGACCAGCGGGTCGGCCGCGAGCACACGCTCGTTTGAGGTGAGCGTCTCGGTGGCGGACATCGCCACGTTGCGCTCGTTGACGCCCGCCTCGGCCCAGATGCCCTCGTTGGGCAGGGCGTTGGGGACGGAGGTGTAGCGCATGGGGTGCTCGGTCATCTCGAGCTCGAGGTGGGAGATGACGCTCTTGTAGCGGCGGGGCTGCTCGTCGGGAAGGACGACCTCCATCCGCTTGGGCGTGAACTCGCCGTTGGGGGAGTCCTCGTTGCGGGCGATGATGGTCGAGCCGTCATAGCTCGCGAGCTTTCCGACAAGAATCGTAGTGCAGGGCATGGTGCCTCCTTGATCTGCGTTTGGTTCCACAGGCAAGGATACGCCAAAGTGTCCAGGAGACGGGCGGGAACTATACTTCTTAATTGCCGGCTACAAGGGGAGGCGTCCATGGGTTCCAAAAAGTCGTTTTTAGCGTTGTTGGGCGTCGTCCTGACGCTGTGCATCCTGTCAGCTTGTGGTGGGGTGAAGGGGCAGGAAGGGGCCAGCGAGCCCGAGCCGCCTGCGCAGGAGGACGTCTCGCAAGAGGAGGAGCCCACGCCAGAGGCCGACCCCGCATCTGCCACCGAGCTCGCCCGGCCCTCGACGGCAGGCGCCCTGCGCGTGGAGGGCACGCAGCTGGTGGACAAGGACGGCAACCCCGTCGTGCTCTTTGGCGTCTCGACCCATGGCTTGGCGTGGTTTCCCCAATACGTGAACGCCGGCCTCTTCAAGGAGCTCTCCGGCTGGGGAGCCAACGTGATGCGCCTCGCGCTCTACACCGACGAGTATGGCGGCTGGTGCTCGGGAGGCGACCGCGATGCCCTGCGCGCGCTCGTGCTCGACGGGGTGGACTATGCGAGCGCGGCGGACCAGTACGTCATCGTGGACTGGCACATCCTTTCCGACAACAACCCCTGGGTACATGCGGATGACGCCAAGGCCTTCCTTGCCGACGTGTCCGCCACGCTGGCCGACCGCGACAACGTGCTCTACGAGATCTGCAACGAGCCCAACGGCGCCACCACCTGGGAGGACGTGCGCAGCTATGCCGAGGAGGTCATCCCCGTCATCCGCGCCAACGACCCCGACGCCGTCATCATCGTGGGTACGCCCGAATGGTCCCAGCGCGTGGACCAGGCGGCTGAGAACCCCCTCACCGAGCAGAACGTGATGTACGCGCTGCACTTCTACGCCGCGACGCACAAAGACGACCTGCGCAACCGGATGGTCGCCGCGGTGGACGCGGGACTGCCGGTCTTCGTGAGCGAGTTTGGCATCTGCGACGCGAGCGGCAATGGCGCCATCGACGAGGAGCAGGCGGACCTGTGGCTTGCGACCATGGACGAGCTGGGCGTGAGCCGCGTGATGTGGAACCTCTCAAACAAGAACGAGTCGTCCGCCATGATATGGAGCGGGTCGGACAAGGTGAGCGGCCTTGACGACGCGGACCTGTCGCAGGCAGGCAGATGGCTCAAGGTGCGTCTGGCGGGGGAGTGGGAGACGCCTGAGGTGACGCTTTCCGAGCAGGGTGCGGCGACAAGCGCACGTGACTCCGCCTCGGCGGCGGTGGTGACCTTTGCGCAGGGCGACCTTACGGTTGCGGCGCGTCTCGAGAACTCATGGCCGGTCGAGGGTGGTACCTGCTACCAGTACATGCTCACCGTCAGAAACGACGGGCCGGCATGCGACTCCTGGCATGTGGACGTTCCCTTTGCGGGCGAGGTGACCCTCGTGGACGGCTGGAACGGCACCTATGCGGTCTCGGGACAGACCCTCTCCATCGACAATGCGAGCTACAACGGGCACCTCGATGCGGGCCAGAGCACGACCGACATCGGCTTTCAGGTGAGCGGCCCCGGGGCGGGCGGCATCGCTGCGTAGGCGCATCCATTCGGCCGTTTTGCCGTGCCACGTGGGCTCCAGCGCCCGTTTGCAGCGCTACCATGAAAAGGTATGCCGCACGTTCGCGAGCTTAGGAGCACCCCATGGCACAGCTCTTCCTCATGTTCATCCTTGCGCTTTCGCCCATCATCTGCCTGATCATCGCGCTTATCGCGCTCAAGCAGCAGGCATGGATCGCCAGCTTCGAGGCGCTTGCCGTGGCTGTCGTCGTCTCCATGCTCGTGTGGCACATGAAACCCATCGAGGTTGCCACGGCGACGCTCGAGGGCTGCCTCTTTGCCCTGTGGCCCATCGTGGTCGTGATCATAGCGGCGGTCTTCACCTACAACCTGACCGTCTGCACCCACGCCATGGACAAGATCAAGCAGATGCTGACCTCGGTCTCTTCTGACCGCCGCGTGCTGACGCTGCTCATCGTGTGGTGCTTCGGCAACTTCATGGAGGGCATGGCCGGCTTTGGCACGGCGGTGGCCATCCCCGCGTCCATGATGATGGCGCTCGGCATCGACCCGATCGTCGCCATCCTCGCATGCCTGATTGCCAACGGCACGCCCACCATGTTTGGCTCCATCGGCATTCCCACCACTACGCTGGCCTCCATCACGGGCATCGTCGAGACGGACCTGGCCTTCACGCAGGCGCTACAGGTGTTCCCCTTCGTCATTGCCTGCCCGTTCCTCATGGTCATGCTCGTAGGCGGCGGCCCCAAGGCCCTCAAGGGCGTCGTGCCCATCACGCTGGTCGCGGGTCTCTCCTTTGCCATCCCCGAGCTCATTGCCGCGCGCTTTATCGGTGCGGCGCTGCCCGATGTCGTGGGCGCCGTGTGTTCGCTTGGGTGCACCTTCCTCATGGCCCTGCGCATGAAGGGCACGCCGGTCCCCGAAGAGGAGCGCCTCAAGGTCGCCGCGGGGCGCGGACCGCTCACCGTGCACGACGCGCTCGTGGCGTGGTCGCCGTTTATCCTCATCTTCGTGGTGCTGCTGCTCACGAGCTCGCTCGTGCCGTTCATCTCCCAGCCGCTCTCGGCCATCAAGACGCAGGTGCAGGTCTATGCGGGCGAGAACCCCGCCACGCTCACCTTCACGTGGATCAACACGCCGGGCGTCCTCATCCTGCTCTGCGGCATTGCGGGCGGCTTCATCCAGGGCTGCCCGGTCAGCCAGATGCTCTCGGTGCTGGGCGCGACGGTCAAGCAGATGTCCAAGACGATCCTCACCATGCTCGGCGTGCTTTCCGTGGCCAAGATCATGGGGTATTCCGGCATGATCGCGAGCATCGCGGCGTTCTTTGTGGGATCGCTCGGCGGGCTGTATCCGCTCGTGGCGCCGGCGCTCGGTGCGCTCGGCACCTTCGTGACCGGCTCGGGCACCTCGTCAGAGGTCCTCTTTGGCAACGTGCAGCTGCAGGCGGCCCAGTCCATCGGCGTCAACGAGACCTGGCTCGTGGCCTCCAACTCGCTGGGCGTCTCGGCGGGCAAGATGCTCTCGCCGCAAAACGTGGCCATCGGATGCGCCGCGTGCGACCTGTCCGGCAAGGACGGCGAGATCATTGGCAAGATCGCCCCGTACGCCTTTGGCTTCCTGGTGATCATGATGGCGATGACCTACGCGGGCGCCATGATGGGGCTGTAGGAGCTCTTCTTGCCGGGGATCTTGGAATCTGCATAGAGACGGTGGGCCCATGTTGGGAGCGCACTTCATCCAGGAGGTTTCCATAGACTGGAGCGCTGTTCCTCGCGAGAGCTACGTGCGCGACATCCCCGCGTTGCAAAGCCTTCCGCTTGCCTTTGGGTCAAACGTGACCTTCTTCACGGGAGAGAACGGTTCTGGCAAGTCGACGCTGCTCGAGGCCATGGCCGTCGCGTACGGGCTCAACCCAGAGGGTGGCAGCGGCAACTATCGCTTCTCCACCAACGACACGCATGCACCCCTGCACGAGGCCGTCCACCTGCAAAGGTCGCTCGAGCGGCCGTGGGGCACCTACTTCCTGCGGGCGGAGAGCTTCTACAACGTCGCCTCGGCGGCGGAGGGGTATGAATCGCGCTACCTGGGTCCGCACGCCGAGGAGCTGGTGAGGAACGCAGGGCTTCCGGCCGACACGCCGTCAGGCCTCCTGCGCCAGCTCTTGGGACGCAGCCTCCACGAGCTTTCGCATGGCGAGGCGTTCCTTGCCACCATACAGGAGGACTTTCACGAGAACGGCCTGTACTTTCTGGACGAGCCCGAGGCCGCGCTCAGCGTGTCGCGCCAGCTGACGCTGCTCTACGAACTTCACCAGCTTGCCGCACATGGCGCACAGCTCTTTGTGGCCACGCAGTCGGTCGTGTTGATGGCACTTCCCGGTGCGCAGATCCTGCGCTTTGACGAGGAGGGCATCTCTTCCGTGGCCTACGAGGACACCGAGGCCTACCAGACTATGAGCCTCTTCATGACGGATCGCGAGAGGCTGCTCGAGCGCCTGTTGGGGGAGTGAGCGCTCGCAGATTCAAGGCGAGTTGGTACTCCTCGGGATAATGGCGCATACTACAAATGACACGTTTGGTGGGACAGAAAAGGGATTGCCATGGATGAGCGCCTGCAGAAGCAGTTGGCCTTTGCGCTGGAGATCGACAAGGAGAAGGGCATCTTTCGCCAGACGCACCTTGCGGGCCACGGCCGCAACGAGAACGACGCAGAGCATGCCTGGCACATGGCCATCATGGCGTACCTCCTGCGCGAGTACGCCAACGAGGACGTGGACATCGCGCACGTGATGCTCATGTGCCTCATCCATGACGTGGTGGAGATCGATGCGGGCGACACCTACGCCTACGACCCCGAGGGGCTGAAGACCCAGGCGGCGCGCGAGGAGGCCGCAAAGCAGCGCATCTTTGGGCTCTTGCCCGAGGACCAGGCCTCAGAGCTCATGGCGCTCTTCGAGGAGTTCGAGGCCTACGAGACGCCCGAGTCGCGCTTTGCCCATGCCATGGACAACGTGCAGCCACTCATGCTGAACGCCGCGAACGGCGGCGGGGACTGGGCGGAGCATGGCGTGAGCGCAGAGCAGGTCTACGGCCGCCAGCGCAAGACCGCGCTGGGGTCACAGCGTCTGTTTGACGAGGTAGTGGACCCCGTAATCAAAGACCATATCGCGCGGGGCAACATCAGGCCTTAGGTGGAGGGCTGCCTTTAGGCTGCTTCCTCGGCCAAGATGGCTCGGAGGGTCTCTTCCTCGCAGATGATGTCGTCGTCGACCGTGGCAGACTGGCCATTGTTTATTTTGACTTTGTCCGATGTCGCCAGGACGGTAGTGGCCGGTTGCGCAGAGATTGCCACGGCAACGAGGAGGGCGAGCAATGCGCGGCACCTGTTGCGGCGCGCGGAGAGCGTGTGCGATTGAGCAAGGCGAGACATGGTGCCTCCAGGGAGGCGTCGTGGTGCGGACTCGGAGATCTTTCCTTAGAAGGACTCTTGTGCAAAAGGGGAGAATGGACAAACAAGTCGCTGGTTAATTCATGTGCTGTTTGCATGCTGCATATGCGTGTCTTATAGTTGTCCGGGCGAGCCGGCTATGCCCGCAAGGGCATGCCAGCAGGAATCCAGCTCCCTGCGCCTCGTGTGGCTATGCTGGCGGCCGCGCAGGTGGCTGCTTTTGTACGGTGGATACCACCTAAAGTGGTGCCGGCTCGCACCTTTTTCTCCTCCTCTGCTCCGCACCTCGCTCTCTTTGCCACACAAGCGTGACGAAGTGACTTTGTTGGGACAAGCTGGGCAAACGAGTCGTACAATAGCCAAGCACCTTCCTATCGTGCGTCAAACAGACCATCAGGAGGAGTCTTGTCCGACGCCAAGCCAAACCTCTTCGAGCGCATGCTGCCCATGGAGAGCCGTGAGCAGTTCTTGCGCGAGCGCGCGGTGCGTTACGAGCGCGAGGTCGAGGAGTACCTCTCGCTCTGCTCATACCTCATAAGCGACAAGTGCACCGAGGACATCCAGCGCCTCATCGACGGCGACTACACCTGGCCGCTTGCGCGTATGTCGCTTCTGCGCAAGTTTGGCACGACGAAGCGCCGCCAGGTGTTTGTCTATCCAGACGACCAACGTCACCTGCTGATGTATCTTGCCTGGCACCTGCATGGCTTCGACGACATCTTCTGCGACTCGCTCTACTCGTTCCGCACGAACCTGGCTCCCTCGGACCTCTTCAAGAAGATCAAGCGGCGCAAGTTGCACACGGACCATTGGGCCGTGAAGACCGATGTCAGCTCGTACTTCAACTCCATCGACCCCGAGCGCCTTGTGAAGATGCTGCGCGAGCGCATAGGCGCGCGTGAGCCGGAGCTCGTGGACTTCATGTCGGAGCTCCTTCTGCGCGGCGAGTACACCTTCCATGGCGAGGTGCAGCAGGGGAGCATGGGGGCCATCGCGGGGGCGGCGTTCTCCAACTTCTTTGGCAACGTGTACCTCATGGAGCTCGACGAGGCCATGGAACGCCAGGGAGAGCTCTACGCCCGCTATTCGGACGACATCTGCGTGTTCGTGAAGACGCGCGAGGAGGCCGAGGCCGTGCTCGCCGAGATCAAGCGGATGCTGACCGACCGGGGCCTCAAGCTCAACGAGAGCAAGACCGAGATACATGCGCCCAACGAGAGCTTTGGCCTGCTTGGCTTCCAGCTGCGTGGGACGGAGCTCGACGTGGCGGACTTCACGCTCTTCAAGGCGCGCCGCAAGATGCGCATTCGTGCCAAGAAGCTCAACCGTCGCGTCGATCAGGGCAAGATCACCCGCGAGGCGGCAACCAGGTACATGGTCGGCTACACCTATCGCTTCTTCTTTGGTGGGGAATCGAGCGAGTCGCTCAAATGGACCGAGTGGTTCTTTGGCATCATCACGCGGCCGGACAGCCTGGTTCAGCTTGACGAGTACGTGCAGAGTCTCATTCGCTACGTGGCCACCGGCAAGCTCGGCAAGGCGCGTTACCGCTTCTCTCACGAGCAGCTCAAGGAGCTGGGATACGAGTCCCTGGTGAGCGCGTACTGGAAGAACCGTCACGAGGACGTCGAGGAATGGCGTGCGGCGCGGCTGAGGCGCCTGCAGGAGAAGCAGGCCAAGAGCGCCTAGATGCCTCCACACCGATACGAAAGGGTCCCACCCTTACGTATCGCTCTCTTAGAGGCGATACGTAAGGGTGGGACCCTTTCGTATCACCCCTTTGAGTCACCCGGCTCTTCGTATAATCATGAGCTAGGGCAATACCAACCAATGCGGAGATTGATCACCATGAAGAGGTTTGCTAGGGCGTTTGTCGCGCTGTTTGTCGTCTCATTGGCATTTGTGCTCGTGGCCTGCGGGTCAGGCTCTGGTTCGGGAGACGCTGTGCCCGCCAATCCCGGCAACGTCTATCGCGTCATTGCTCTGGACGAGTCAGGGGTGCCTGTCGAGGGCGTCGCCCTCCAGTTCTGCTCTGACGTCATGTGCTACACGGGTGAGACCGACGCCCAGGGCATCGCCACCTTCAAGGCCGACGAGGGATCCTATGTCGTGCATGTGAAGAGGGTTCCCGAGGGCTTTGCCGAGGATGCGATGGAGTATGAGGCTCCCCAGACGTTTGGCGACGTGACCATCACGCTCAAGGCCGCATAGGCGCGACCGATCTTGGCAAGTGAGTGCAGCTAGAGGCTGGAGGGACCATGGGAGCACAGCGCGAAAAGAAGAAGCTTGGCTGCGGCTGGAAGATCCTGATTGGGATGGTGGGTACCATTGCGGCCCTGGCGCTGGGGGTCGTCGTCTGGTTTAATCTCAACCGCGACAAGATCGTCGACAGCATGCTCTCGAACGAGGGGGCAGAGGATTTCGTCGGTAGGAAGCTGCCGGCGTTTGACGTTGAGCTGACCGACGGGACCCACATCACAAGGGACGCCCTTCTCGAGGGCAAGGAGGTGACGGTGGTCGTCCTCTTTGCGACGTGGTGCGGCCCGTGCGAGGAGGAGTTCCCCGAAATGGACGCTGTGTACCAGAAGTATCAGGACAAGATGGGCATGGTTGCCATCGACGTGGACTTCCTGGACTCGATGGATGGCCTCAAGGAGTACGAGCGTTCGCACAACCTGTCGTTCCCCCTGGCGTTTGGCCTCGATAACGAGACGCTCGACTTCGTGAAGACCACCACCTATCCCACGACGCTGATCGTGGACCGCAACGGCGTCATCCGCGTCCACCGCGTGGGATCGATTCCTTCGGCAGAGGTGTTCGAGCAGCTCCTTACCCCCTTCATGGGAGAGGGCTACACGCAGGCGGAGCCGGCCTACTTCACGTTCATGGCGTATGCCAAGAGCAAGGCCGTTCCGGGCGTCGAGTTCAGCGTGACCACGGACAAGGGGACCGAGACCTACGTGACCGACGAGGACGGCCAATGTGCGGTCTTCTTTGACCAGCGCGCGGACATGCAGATCAAGGTGCTCAGCGTGCCCGAGGGGGTCGAGATCGTCGACGGCGGCGAGGCGACGACAGGCCTCATGTCCACCATCGTCAGGCTTCCGGTCAGATAACGGATTAGGGTTATAGGTTGACAAATACTGTGTCCGTCATCGGCTCGCCGCACAAAGGGGTGGGACCCCTACGTGCTGTACAGCACGTAGGGGTCCCACCCCTTTGTGCGTCAGTCATGTATCGGTGCTAGCGCCAGATGGTGGCGCGGGCCTCGTAAGGTTGCAGCGTGTCTGACGGCTCGTCATAGTTGCCTATGAGCAGCTCGGAGCCCTCGGCATCAAGCGCGCCGACCTCCTCTCCCGAGAAGTTGCACTGCACGAGCAGGCGCGTCTTGCCCAGCGTGCGCCAGAAGGCGATGATGGGCGACCCCTCAAGTCCCTCAACAAAGCGCACGTCGCCCTCCTGGATGACGGGCTCTGCCTTGCGCAGGGCGATGAGCCGCTTGAAGTAGGCACGCACCGAATGCGGGTCCGCCATCTCCGCCTGGGCATTGATGGTGGGATAGTTCCCGACAAGCGCGAGCCAGGGCGTGCCCGTGGTGAAGCCGGCGTTGGGGGAGTCGTCCCAGGCCATGGGCGTGCGGCCGTCGTCGCGCGAGCGCGCGTGCACGATCTGGAAGGCCTCCTCGGGCGTGCATCCACGATTCTGCAGGATGCGGTAGTAGTTGATGGACTCGACGTCGCGATACTGGTCGATGCTCGTGAAGTCGGTGATAGTCTGTCCGAGCTCCTCGCCCTGGTAGATGTAGGGGGTGCCGCGCATGAGGTGGGTGGCCGTGGGAAGCAACGTGCTGGACTCGTACCAGAAGCGCTCGGTGTCGCCAAAGCGCGAGTTGGGCCGCGGCTGGTCATGGTTGGACCAGAAGAGCGCGTTCCAGCCGCCACCGGCAGCCATTTCCTCCTGCCAGCTGCGGAAGAGTTCGCGCAGCTCGTCGATGTCTGGGTCCTTGAGTGCCCACTTGTCGCCGTGGTCGTAATCGACCTTGAGGTGGTGGAAGTTGAAGCACATCGAAAGCTCGTGGTTGCTTGGGTTGGAGTAGCCGATGCAGCTCTGAAGGGAGGTCGAGCTCATCTCGCCCACGGTCATGAGGCCGTCGATTCCACCGAGCCTCACGAGCTCCTGCAGGTACTCGTGGATGTGCGGGCCGTCGGAGTAGAAGCGGCGGCCGTCGCCCGCAAAGTCGTCCTCGAGTACGGCGGGCTTGCTGATGAGGTTGACGACGTCAAAGCGGAAGCAATTGACGCCCTTGCCGCGCCAGAAGCGCAGGACGTTTGCCAGCTCCTCGCGGACCTCGGGGTTGTCCCAGTCGAGGTCGGCCTGAGTCACGTCAAAGAGGTGCAGGTACCACTTGTTGAGCGATGGCACGTACTCCCAGGCGTTGCCGCCGAACTTGCTCTCCCAGTTGGTGGGCGGCTTTCCGGGGTCGTCGGCCGTTGCGCCGGGCGCCGCGTCGACGAACTTGTAGTAGGCGAGGTACTTGGGGTCGCCCGAAAGCGCCTTCTTGAACCACTCGTGCTCGGTTGAGGTGTGGTTGAAGACCATATCGAGCATGACCTCGATGCCACGGGCCCTGGCCTCGCGGGCCAGCTCCTCGAAGTCGTTCATCGTGCCATAGAGGGGCTCGATGGCGCAGTAATCGCTCACGTCGTAGCCGTTGTCGTTTTGCGGGCTGGGGAAGAACGGGGTGATCCACACGCAGTCCACGCCCAGGTCCGCCAGGTAGTCGAGGTGGCTCGTGATGCCGCGCAGGTCGCCCATGCCGTCAGCGTCGGAATCCTGGAACGACTTGATGTAGATCTGATAGATGACCTTGCTGCCAAGCTCTTGTGTGCGCGGGTTCACGGAAGGCTCCTTCGTCAGGAAAGATGGATGCTTCAATACTACAAAAGGGCCGCCTGCCATGTTGCAGGCGGCCGGGTGCAAACGCTATTTGGTGAGCTTGCAGGAGACCTCGCCGGCCTTGACGGTGCCGGTCTTTGCCTCGACGCTCGCATAGGCGTCGGTGTTGGTGACGACCACCATGGTTGCCGTGGACTTGCCGGCGGCCTCGACGGCTGCCAGGTTGACCTCCATGAGCAGGTCGCCAGCCTTTACCTTGTCGCCTGCGGCGCAGTGAGCGGTGAAGGGCTTTCCGCCGAGCTCGACGGTGTCGACGCCGATGTGGATGAGGATCTCGGTGCCGTCATCGGCTGCGATGCCGAGGGCGTGCTTGGTGTCGAAGACCATGGTCACGGTGCCGGAGACGGGGGAGTAGATGGCACCCTCCGAAGGCTCGATGACCACGCCATCGCCCATGGCGAGGGAGGCGAACACGGCGTCGGGAGCCTCGGACATGGCCTTTGCGTAGCCGTCGGCAACGGCGGCGAGGGTGAGGGGCTGGTCGATGGCGTCAACGTGGGCGGCTGCAGGGGCGATGGCCTGGTCGGCAGCAGCCTCGGCGACGGCCTGGGCCTGCTTGTCGATGCCCTGACGCTTGCCGACGATGTAGGTGAGGACGAAGGGCACGACGATGGCGACGGCCATGCACAGGAGATAGGGGAGCATGGACTGGGGCTGCATGGCGAGGATGCCGGGCAGGCCGCCGACGCCGATGGCGTTGGCCGTGCAGGAGAAGAGGCAGGACAGGAAGCCGGCTATGTACGAGCCGATCATGGCGCAGACGAACGGGAAGACGTACTTGAGGTTGACGCCAAAGATGGCGGGCTCGGTGACGTCCAGGTAGCAGGAGAGGGCAGCGGGGATGTTGACCTGCTCGGCGTCCTCGTCACCCTTCTGCAGGACGGTCATGGCCATGACGGCAGAGCCCTGAGCGATGTTGGAGAGGGCGATCATGGGCCAGAGCATGGTGCCACCAAAGTCAGCGATGAGCTGCAGGTCGATGGCGTTGGTCATGTGATGCAGACCGGTGATCACGAGCGGGGCGTACACGCCGCCGAAGATGGCGCCAAAGAGCACGCGGAAGTTGCCGGTGATGCCGGCGTTGACGACGGAGGAGACGGCGGAGCCGAGGGCCCAGCCGATGGGGCCGAGGACGAAGTGGGCTGCCATGACGCCCAGAAGGATGGAGCAGAAGGGCACGACGATCATCTGGACGATGGAGGGCGTGATCTTCTTGAAGAAGCGCTCAAGGTAGTTGAACGTGATGGCGGCCAGGATGGCGGGGATGACCTGCGCCTGGTAGCCGACCATGTGGACCTTCGCAAAGCCGAAGTTCCAGCTGTACTGCTCCCAGGTCTCGGCCGTGGCGCCGGCGACGGCGTAGGCGTTGAGCAGCTGGCTCGACACGAGCGTGAGGCCCATGACGATACCGAGCATCTCGGTGCCGCCCATCTTGCGGGTGACCGACCAGCAGATGCCCACGGGGATGCCCAGATGGAAGACGGCCTCGCCGATGAGCCACAGGAAGTGGTTGACGCCACTCCAGAAGACGGACATGGAGGCGAGGGTGGCGTTGCCCTCGGGCCCGAAGTAGGGCATGTCGCCCAGGACGTTGCGGAAGCCCAGGATGAGACCGCCGGTGATGATGGCGGGGATGAGCGGCGCGAAGACCTCGGCGATGGCGCCCATCAGACGCTGCAGGGGGTTGCCCTGCTGAGCGGCAATACGCTTGGCCTCGTCCTTGCTGACACCCTCGATGCCAGAGATGGCGACGAACTCGTCATAGAAGTCGGAGACCTCGTTGCCGATGATGACCTGGAACTGGCCCGCCTGCGTGAAGCTGCCCTTTGCCGCAGAAAGGGCCTCGATGGCGGGGACGTCTGCGATGCTCGGATCGACGAGGGTGAACCTCATGCGTGTGACGCAGTGCGTCAGGGCGGCGATGTTCTCCTTGCCACCTACCAGACGCAGCATCTCGCGAGCGTCATGCTCGAACTTGCCCATGGTGTGCCTTCCTTTCCTTTTCCCTATATGAGCTAGGCTCAGTCTCAACTTATTCAAATGATATGAATAAGTTAACTACTATTTACATTATTCAGCACGTAGATATGGGTGCACAACTGCAAGTTATTTGAATAAGATGGGCGTTGAATTTGTCGTATGCTGTACACGAGTCAAATGATGATGCTGAAGGGATGGCATATGAAGTCCATCTACTACGATATTTTCGAAGACCTACGCGACCGTATCGAGTCGGGTGAGTTTCCCTATCAGTCATACATCCCTTCAGAGGCGGTGCTCGTCGAGGAGTACGAGTGCTCTCACAACACCTTGCGCAAGGCACTCTCGGTGCTGCGCCTCCATGGATACGTTCAGCCCATCCACGGCAAGGGCGTGCTGGTCATCTATAAGCCTGACACCTATGCCCGCTTCGTCTTAGGCGACATCGAGTCGTTCGCCGAGGCGACGGCGCGCAACAAGTTGAGCGCATACACGACGGTGCGCTCGTTCGCGCAGATCGTGACCGACGCGCCGGTGGCCGCGCTCACCGGCTTTGCGGTGGGCGACCACCTCTACAGGGTGGAGCGCGTGCGTCACATGAACGGCGCGGCGCTCATCTACGACATCAACTACTTCCTCGTCTCAGCCGTGCCGGGGCTCACTCCCAAGATCGTGGAGGACTCCGTGTATCGCTATGTGGAGGGCACGTTGGGCATGCAGATTTCCACGAGCAAGCGCACGGTGAAGGTCGAGCACGTCACGCATGACGACCGCCGGGCGCTTGACCTGCTCGACTATTCGATGGTGGCCGTGGTCATCAGCCAGACGTTCAACTCGGAAGGCATTCACTTCGAGACGACCTTCTCGCGCCACCGCCCCGACTTCTTCACCTTCCACGACACGGCCGTCCGCGGGTACTAGCACACACGTGTGGGGGGTGCGGAAAACCGCCCGGCACTTTTGTGCTCCATGGATTTTGGTGCGTGCTCGTGCGCGCATGCGGGAGCACCAAAGTGCCGGGCAGTTTTGTGCACCTAATTTCAGTCGTGGGTGTTCAGCCATTCCGTGAGTAGCTGCAGGTAGCGCGGGGTGTCATCGACGAACCACATGTGCCGGCAGTCGCTCATGAGCTCCCAGCGAGCGTGCGGTATGCGGTCGTACATGGTCTTTGCAACCAAAGGCGAGCAGAGGTCCTGCGTACCGCTGATGATGAGCGCCGGCTGCTCAATCTCGTGCAGGCGGTTGGTGTAGTCCCACGTACGAAAGATGCCGGTGGGCGACAGTTCGTTATCGCCTTGCGTGGCCAGATACGACGCGCGTCCCGTGCGCTTCGGGCGCCGCAGGCACGCGGGGCTGCAATCGCTTACCGGACTGGCACAGAACAGCTCCATGAAGTGGGCCTCGGCCGCGCGGAAGGCGGGGTCATCGTAGGTTCCGCTCGCCTCGGCAGCAGCTACGGCAGCCTGTTCGCTGACAGAGAGATAACGTAGGCGCCGATGCTGCTCGGCTCCCCACAGCGCGCAGGACGAGAGCGTGCTTGAGAGCACGACCGAAAGAATGCCCGCCGGTTGGTAGTTCAGCAGGTACTCGAGCGCAAGCATGCCGCCCCACGACTGCCCAAGCAGGTGGCACTGCGCCAGGCCAAGGTGCTCGCGCAGAGCAATGAGCTCCTCGTCCCACGTCTTGTAGGTCCAGAGCTCGTCGTGGCCCTCGACGTACGACTCGCCGCACCCCAGCTGGTCGTACATCACAAGGGTGCGCCCGTCCGCATCGGCCAGCTCGTCGAGTACCTCGAAGTAGTTGTGCGTGGATCCGGGGCCTCCGTGCAGCAGCACGAGGGGAGCCTTGTCGTTTTGGGGCACATCGGGTTGCACCAGGCGGTAGTACGTTGCAAAGCCGCGATAGTGCATGGTCCCCTCGACGATATTCATGCCATCTCCCATCCGTTTGGCGCTTGAGCGCTTACACTGTAGGGCAACGACGAGCCTTGCGGCACCTTTTGCCACAGTTTTTGAATCACCTTGTTTGGAGGAGCCAGACCATGAGCACCTTTGCAATCAAATCCAACCACATCGTGCTGCCCAACCATGTTGACGGAAGCGGGTACGTGCTGGTCAAAGATGGCGTGATTGCCGGCGTTGTGGAAGAGGCGCCGCAGGGTGTGGAGGTAATCGACCACAGCGACTGCTGGGTGGCGCCGGGATTTGTCGACACGCACATCCATGGCTTCGTGGGTCGCGATGTGATGGACCTCGACCCGGCAGGCATCACCGTCATCTGCGAGGAGCTGGCCCGCAGGGGCACCACCTCATGGCTGGCCACCACGCTGACGGCGTCGGTGGAGCAGACGGGGCAGGCCTGTGCGAGCGTGGCGGCTGCCGTGGCAGCGCAGGGCGACGACTTCGTCGGCTGCCGCACGCAGGGTATCTTCCTCGAGGGACCGTTCTTCACCGAAGAGCACAAGGGTGCCCAGAACCCCAAGTACCTCATCGATCCCAAGGTTGAAATTCTCGACAGCTGGCAGGAGCAGGCGGGCGGACGCATTGTGAAGAGCGCCTTGGCGCCTGAGCGCGAGGGCACCCTCGACTACGTGCGTGCGATGGGCGAGCGCGGCGTGACGGTGGCACTGGGCCACACCTCGGCCACCTACGACGAGTGCCTGGCTGCGGTTGGGGCAGGCGCGCGCGTGTTCGTGCACACCTACAACGGCATGTCCGACCTGCTGCATCGCGAGCCCGGCCCCGTGGGTTGCGCCATGACCACGCCCGACACCTACTCCGAGCTGATTTGCGACGGAATGCATGTGCATCCGGCGGCATGCGCCGCGCTGGTGAATGCCAAGGGCTGGGAGCACGTGGCGCTTATCACCGACTGCTTGAGCTGCGGCGGCCTGGAAGATGGCGACTACTTCCTTGGTGAGCTGCCCATTGAGCTGCGTGGCGGTGCGGCTTACCTCAAAGGCGCAGGCAACCTGGCTGGCTCCACACTCACGCTTGCCAAGGCCGTGCGCAACGTGGTGCAGTGGGGGATGGTGAGCGCGTCGCAGGCCCTGCGCATGGCGTCCGAGATTCCCGCACGCAGCACGGGCATCGACGACCGCTGCGGCCTCATTGCGGAGGGACGTCTCGCGGACCTCGTGGTGATGGACGAGGACCTCAATCTGGTAGAGACCTATGTGGGTGGCCGCATAGCCCGCTAGTGCAAGGGCTCCAGGTGCCGGCCCGGGGCAACTAAGGGACACGCCCTTCTTTGCCCCGCGGGGCAAAGAAGGGCGTGTCCCTTAGTTGCCCCCCCGGTGCACGTCAGCAGGTGCGGTAGGTTTCCGGTCTGCGATGCTCGAAGACGGGCATCGCCTCGCGTGCCGCGGCGATCTGCGCTGGGTCAATGCGTGCCACCACCAGCGCTTCGGCTTCTTCCCGCTCGGAGGTGGCGGACCCTTGGGCGAGCGTCTGGCCCAGAGGCCCATAGACGGTGCTCAGCCCCACATAGCGCGAGCCGGCGTGGCAGACGCCGGCCACGAAGCACTCGTTCTCGATGGCACGGGCGGCAAGCAGCGTCTGCCAGTGCCGAGCCTTGTGGGGGCCATCGTGCCAAGCCGAGGGAAAGACGATCAGGTCGCATCCGCCAAGTGCCAGACTGCGTGCCACCTCGGGAAAGCGCAGGTCGTAGCAGATGGCCATGCCAAAGGTGCCGAAGGGTGCCACGATGGGGGTGCCCAGCGCGTCGCCCGCGCTCATGCGGTCGGACTCCTTGACGGTGTGCGCGTCGTAAAGGTGGCATTTGCGATAGGTGCTGCGCACCGCGCCGGTATCGTCGCAGGCTACAGCAGTGTTGAAGGGTCGCATGTCGGCGGGATTGGCCTCCATCATCGTGAAGACCATCCAGAGTCCGTGGCGCTTTGCGCACGCGCGAACCGCCGTGCAGAACGGTCCGTCCAAAGGCTCGGCGAGGCGCATGTGCTCTGCGGCGTCCAGCAGGCGCGGAGCCATGAGGTTCTCGGGAAAGACCAGCAGGTCAACGCCTGCCTCCTGTGCCGCGGCAGCGTAGCTTTCCACCATGCCCAAGACGTTGCCATCCGCGGGAAAGCCACTCTGTGCCAGACCAAGCATGAAGCTCATGGGTACCTCCTTGCTGGGTGCCGTGGCGGATGGTGGCTAGGTGCCAGCCCTGCGTCAGGCGTAGATGACTTCCTTGCAGGCCGCCTCCAGCTCGCTCCGCTTCTCGGCAGGAAATTCGCTGTCGGTGATGACGCACGAGAAGTCGGAGAGGCGGCTTAGGGCCATGAGGTGCACGTTGCCATACTTGCTGCTGTCGGCCATGAGATAGGACTCGCGCGCGGAGTCGAGCATGGCGCGCTTGGCGGTGGCGTCTCCCAGCACCGGCTCGTTCACGCCTCCCTGCGCGTCAAAGCCATGTGCGCCGATAAAGGCCTTGTCGGCGCGCAGCGTATGGAAGAAGTCAACCGTGAGCGGGCCGACGATGCCATTGGAGTCGGCCGTGTACTCGCCCGGGGCGTAGATGATTTTGACGTTGGGGTTGTTGCCCACGATGCCCGCGACCGGTATCGAGTTGGTGATGATGGTGACGCTCTTGTTGCCCAGATAGCGCAGCAGCTGCAGCGTGGTGGTTCCGCAGTCGACGATGATGGTGTCGCCGTCCTCCACGTGGTCGGCGGCGGCTCTGCCAATCGCCTGCTTCTGGGTGTCTTGTACTATGGGCTCGCCCTCCGAGCGCACCAGGGTTACCGAGGAGCTGCCGTCAATGAGGTGGGCGGTTCCGGCGCTGATGGTCACGATGCCCTGATCCACAAACAGCTTCAAGTCGCGCCTGATGGTCATGCTCGACACGTTAAGCTCTGAGGCAATCTGGTTCAGATTGACCTTCCCGTCCGCTTGCAGACGGTTGTAGAGTATCGTGCGCCGCTCGACCGGACTCATGCCAACCGTGCCTCCCGTCGTGATCATCCGTGCGTGATTTGCTCACACATAGTAACACGAATTCACAAATTACGTCGGTTAGTGACGTACAGGAATTGTTCCGAAAGGCATTATTTGTCTCTAAGCGGCAGTTCTATTTGTGCAGGATAGCGGCCAGATGTGAAATGAGTGACAACCGCTCACACCCAAATATCATCCTTTCACAAGAAATCTCATACGTTTGACCAAAATTGTTACACTTGATGTTATCTTTTGTTACAAGTAATTGCATCGATAGCATGGCGGAGGGAAGGAGGAGGGAAGAGCTGAACATCAGCTTTCGCTATGCGTTGAGCATGAGGCCGCAGCTAGAAGATACTTGTAGTCTTGATATGGTCTTCGAAGCGCCGCAAGCGCGAAAAGCCGAACCGTCTGCGACTTCCTAGTTTTGAAACGTCTGCTTCGCTAATACGATTTGGTGCAAGGTGTCTGGCAACGGCAGAAGCCGGTGTCGAAATAACAGAAAGGGAGAGACAATGCTCGAGAACACGAACCTGTCGCGTCGCACGTTCCTTGGTGCCACGGGCTCCATGGCCGCCATGCTGAGCCTTGCCGCCTGTGGTGGCGGCTCCGGCTCCTCCACCAGCGGTGGCGCAGCCGAGGGTGGCGCCGCCGTTGAGGGCACCGTCGGCGGCGGCAGCCTGACGGTTGGCTCTGCGTATGGCCCCAGCTCCTTCGACCCGCAGAACTGCTCCTCGGCATTCTGCCTGAGCGCAAACATGAACGTCGTTGAGGGCCTCTACGACATCGACTTCCACGACTACAGCGTCTCCGACGGCCTGTGCGTGGGCGACCCGGTCTGGGTTGACGACAACACCTGCGAGATCACCCTGCGCGAGGGCGCTGCCTTCTCCACCGGCGACCCTGTCACCCCCGAGGATGTCATCCACTCCTTCGAGCGCGCCAAGGGCGAAGGCATGATGTACGTCTCCTTCCTCACCATGATCGAGTCCATCGAGAAGAAGGACGACAAGACCCTCACCGTCAAGGTCACCATCCCCAAGTTCTCGCTCATCAAGGAGCGCCTGGGCATCATCAAGGTCACCCC
>CACXFC010000108.1 GCA_902766835.1 uncultured Coriobacteriaceae bacterium
AAAGCCCACGTCGAGGTTGTTGCGCAGGACGTAGCTCTGCATCTCCTCGATGTGCGTCGAGCCGCAGTTGACGTTGATGTTGAAGCCATTGGGCGTGTTGTTGAACACGTAGACGTCGGCGCCCAGCGCGTCGAAGACGGGCTTTGCGACGCTCGATGCCGCGCCGTTGGCGCAGTCGAGGCCGACGCGCACGCCCTGAAGGCTGAAGTTGGCGCTCGCGATGAGGTGGGCGATGTAGCGATTGCGGCCCTGCATGAAGTCGACCGTGCAGCCGATCTTGTCGCCGGTTGCCAGAGGCACGTCGATCTCGCCGTCGATATAGGCCTCGACCTGCTCGAGCACCGCCTCGTCCATCTTCTCGCCGTTATGGTTGACGAGCTTGATGCCGTTGTCACCGTAGGGGTTGTGGCTTGCGGTGATCATGATGCCGCAGTCGAAGGCGCCGTCCGCCGTGACGTAGCTCACGCCCGGGGTGGGAATGACGTGCAGCATGTAGGCATCGGCACCACTGGCGACGAGGCCACTGACCAGCGCGGACTCAAACATATAGCTCGAGCGGCGGGTGTCCTTGCCAAGCACGATGCGTGCCTTGCGGTCCTGGCGCAAGCCATAGTACCAGCCAACGAATCGACCGATCTTATAGGCGTGCTCGACGTTAAGGCCCTCGTTGGCGCGGCCGCGGAAGCCATCGGTTCCAAAGTACTTCATCCGAATCCCCCTTGAGAGCGTTCGTTCTCGCAAATCCGATTCATTTTACCAGCGACCGTGGGTCCAAGCCGTGTCCCTCGGCGCACGGACAGAATCTGTGTACTTGGGCAGGTTGCCTTGAGGCGGGTTTTAGGTGCGCGCTCACTCCTGCGCGGGCCGTGCGTGCTTGCCGCGAGGCGGCTTGGTCTCGGTTCCCCACACATCCATAGACTCCGACCGACGAAAGACCCCGTCATCGTCCAGGACGAACCCGTCCATGATGAGCGCGTTGATCAGGGGCCGGTAGTCTGGGACGCGAACCTCCTGGAGCCTCGTGCACCCAGAGAAGGAGGCCGTGATCTCATCCCCGTAGTTGAAGCGCAGACTCATCTGACTCAGGTCGGCGGAGATGAGCCCCGTGCACCCCTCGAAGAGACCTTCCAGCTTCCAGTCGTGGCACAGCACCCGATGCTCCTGCTCGTACGATGCCAGCGCGATGGAACTCCTAAGCTTCACGCGTGAGAACGAGTCCCGTACGTCAGCCCATGGAGCCCGACCGTCAATCGACCAAACCTCGCCATCGATCACGAGGGTGTCCCCATCGATGTGCCAGCCCTTTCGATTCTGCTCCGCCACCGTCCGGTAGCGAGCGAAGCGCCTCGCAATCTCCTCACGGAAGGGGAAGGGCTCGCCCTCCTTCAATTCATGCGACCCCAGCACTGGCGCGACATACAGCATCGCAAGACTCCAGATGTCGAGGCGCTTGATGTCAAGCCTGTAGCTGTTGGCACGCCGCTCACGGTCGTAGCGCTCTACGGGTTTCGGGCTCGCGCCCTCCTCGTTGACCCAGCTGTAGTCCCAAACCTTGAGAAGGATGACGCCGCGCATCCCGACGTCGGTCATATAGAAGCGGTAGAGCTGCTCCTCGCTGAGGGCTTCGGAGGCGAGCAGGTACACAGCCAGCCTCTTACCGCTTCGCATGCGCTGCTCGACCTGCTTGATCTGCGAGAGCTCAAAGACCTCGCGACTGTCAGGGCAGAACTGGCGCAGCAGCTCGGCGAGTCTCCTTGCGTGGCTGTCGTCGCCGCTCATGATCAGTATGTCGGGACCCGTGCTCGAGGGGGTGAAGCTGTCGTCCCAATAGATGTCGTGAATCCTGCGCTTCAGCGCATCCCTCTCGGCGTCTTCGCGCGACGCCTCTTCCCTGCGCTGGCGCTCCGCCTCCCTGCGCTCGCGCGCCGCCTCCTCCTCGCGACGCCTTTGCGTGGCCTCCCACTCCCACTGCTGACGTGCAGCCTCCTCCTTGCGGCGGTTCTTCTCGGCCTCCCGCTGACGGCGCTCCTCCAGCTCCGCCTGGCGCGCGGCCAGGACCTTGTCGCTCGGGAGCCTGTTTCGCTCGGCCTCCTTGGCCCTAATCTCCTGCTTGATCTCGCGGATGCGCTTCTTGGAGCGCGTGGCCTCGGTGTTTCCGACGCTCTTCAAGCCGTTGGCGATGCCAGAGAAGAGCGGGCACTCCTTGAGGACAATCAGGACGATGATGCCAAGGATGACGCCCTCGACATAGGGCAGGTAGGGGCTGGCGATGGGCAACGCCATCGAGAGGAGCTCCGCCAGAAGCGTCAGGAACTGGTACGGAAAGGCGAAGAAGATGGTCAGGATGACCTCGCCAAGCCAGCCGAGCGCGTGGGCACCATAGACCAAAGGAACGGTCTCGGACTCGTAGGTGTTGAGCGCGGTCAGGCGCTGATCAAGCACGCTGACCAGCTCGTTTGTGTCCCACCAGCCCAGCTGCGCGCCCATGTGGATCGCAAGCGAGTTCAGCACGAGCACGGCGATGATCGTGATCACGATGAACTCCCGCCAGGTGGACCCGCCCTTCCGGTGGCCCAAGGCCTGCTGGTACGTGCGCTCCTCATCCTTGAGATCGAGGGTCAGCCGGGCAATGTCGGATGCCAGCCGATCGTCCATCTGGAGGTACTTCTCTAGCTCTGGGCTCATGGCGTTTCCCGTCTCGACACGATAATGCATGGCACCAGCATCATAACGTGCAGGTGCCGCGTGTATTGCCAGAGGTGGCACGGTTCGGTCGTCGGCGAAGGCACGACGGAGCCGACAGGCGCGGCGACGAGCCGCCTGCCACGTCCGCGCCTCCACAGGCAACGACGGTCATGCAAAAAGGCCCACCGGTAATCCGACGGGCCTTGCTGGTGCAAAAGGAGTAAAGCTTAGCGCTTCGAGAACTGCGGGCGCTTGCGGGCCTTCTTGAGGCCGTACTTCTTGCGCTCGACGGCACGAGCGTCGCGGGTGAGGAAGCCAGCCTTCTTGAGGTCGGCGCGGTAATCGCCAGCGTCGAGAAGGGCGCGGGCGATGCCCAGGCGCAGAGCGCCGGACTGGCCATTGATGCCGCCACCAGCGCAGTTGGCGAGGACGTCAAAGTGGGTCTCGGTCTCGGTGATGCGCAGCGGAGCGGTGGCGTTGTCCACCAGCTGCTGACGGCCAAAGTAATCAGCGGCGTCGCGGCCGTTGACGATGACCTTGCCGGTACCAGGAATGAGACGGACGCGGGCGACAGCCTCCTTGCGACGGCCGGTGCCCATGTAGACTACGGTGTTATCAGCCATCGGTTACGCCTCCATATCGATCTTGACGGGGTTCTGGGCCTGATGCGGATGCTCGGGACCAGCGTAGACCTTGAGCTTCATGCCCTGCTTGCGGCCGAGGGTGGTGTGCGGCAGCATGCCCTTGACGGCGTGCTCGACGACGCGCTCGGGGTGCTTGGCCATGGCCTCCTTGAAGCTCTCGGTCTTCAGGCCGCCCAGCCAGCCGGAGTAACGCCAGTAGCTCTTGGTGTTCTCCTTGTTGCCGCTCAGCACGATCTTGTCGGCGTTGATGATAATCACGAAGTCGCCGGTGTCGGTGTGCGGGGTGTACTGGGGCTTGTTCTTGCCGCGCAGAATCATGGCTGCCTTGGTAGCAAGACGGCCAAGGGTAACGCCGTCAGCGTCGATGAGCACCCACTTGCGCTCGACCTCGCCTGGCTTGGCGTAATGAGTCGACTTGTTCACTTGACTCCTCCATACATACGAACGGTGTGCGACAACCCCTGGACTGGTTGGCGCGTCATGCTTTTTCTTGTCAGAGAGTACGGGGCTCTGCAAAAGAAGCTTTCAAAGTGTACAGCATCTTCGCCCAGTTGGCACGCACTTCTTTGTCCATCACATGCACAGCAAAATTGGCAATTAAGGGACACGCCCTTTTTTGCCCCGCGGGGCAAAAAAGGGCGTGTCCCTTAATTGCCGTAGTGGCGGAGGCGCTATCCGGCAAACTCCTGCAGCTGCTCAAGCTTCTGCTCGGCAGCGGTGCGCCCCTGCAGGTACAGCTCAAGCAGCTTCTGCCCATCGGCACCGGTGTTGCCCACCTCTACCGGGCGCGGCGGCTCGAGTATCAGCACCCTCCCCTGCTCTTCCAGCTCGAAGAGCTGCTCGCGGCACGCGTTGTAACGGTCTGCCCTTGAGGCCAGCGCATCGGTGTAGTAGGGGTATCCGTCGTAGCGGTGCGAGCGCAGGTACATCTGCTCGGTCTTGTTGGTCTTCACGTAGCCGCGCTCGCGCGTCAGCACCACCACCGCGCGCTCGGCCGGCGTGTGATCCGGCACCTTTGGCGAGCCCTCAAGGCCCAACGCCACCGCGAAGGGAATGGAGTCGGCCGTACCGCCGTCCAGGTACAGGTGCCCGTCCACTTCCACGCGGTTGGAGACCATGGGCAGCGAGGCAGACGCGCGCACCTTGACCACGTCTTCGGGGAAGTGCTTGCACGGCAGGTACGCAGGCGTGCCAAACATGGTGTTGGTGGCCACCGCATACATGCGCAGCGGGTTCTTGTTGAAGGTTTCGTTGTCGCAGGGGTCTATGCGATTCTGCACCTCGTCATACATGAACTCGGCGCCGGCGATATCGCCCGTCTTTGCCCACGACCACAACGACATAAAGCGGCGATCGTCACGGAAGGCCAGGATAATACGCATGGAGCGGCCAATCTGGCGGCTCTTGAACGAGGTGGCATTGATGGCGCCCGCCGAGACGCCCCACAGGCTGGTGAAGCCGTAGATCCCGTGCTCCTGCATCACGTCGAGCGCGCCTGCCGTAAAGATGCCCCTGAATCCGCCGCCCTCAAGAACAAGGGCACACTCGCCCTGCGACATTTCTGCCTCCATTCAAAATCTGATGAGATGAAGCTATCATACCCACCGCACGCACAGGGCAGTCGCCCTTACCCGCCAGCGGAGAAGCGCGGCGGTTGCCCGCCCGCGGCACCTGCAACATCGAGAGCGCAAAAGATGGTAAGCTGCTTTCAATTCGCTGCAAGGGGCAGCGAGCTAAGGAGAGGACGCACACCATGGCTGATGAGACCTACACCTTCCGTTGCACCGTCTGCGGCTGGGAAGTCACTGTTGACACCCCTGAGCTACCCGAGGACTTCGTCTGCGAAGTGTGCGGCGTTGGCCCCGACATGTTCGAGCTCGTGGAGGACTAACAGCTGGGCTGACAAGGCACGTTGCTGATTGCGGCGCGGAGGCTCGTGGGGCCTCCGCGCTTTTTATACTCGTGCAGGCCGGCAAGGCCACGGGGCTCATGCTGCAGATCCAATGACTAAGCCACCCGGTTTTGGGTAGAATTGATTGCAGCGCTTTGCGCGCGTTCTTTTACAGGTGCATGGTGGACAGTTCCCCACGCCTTATGGGGGTGACTGGTTTCGACAGGGTAGTTCTGAGGTGGGCAGCAAGCCGTGGTCTCCTCGCCACGTTAAACAGGGGTACCGTCAAAATGAATTGACGACAACAACTCTTTTGAGCCT
>CACXFC010000109.1 GCA_902766835.1 uncultured Coriobacteriaceae bacterium
CGTGTGCGCTTTTGCAAAAGCGCACACGGATGTGCCGCGAGAACCGACCCCAGGGCACACGCATGTGCGATAACGGCCCCGGCCCCAGTGCGCGCTACAACCCCAGCGCGCGTTATGGCAGGCCTAGCTCGGCTTTGCCTACTACCAAGCCGGAGAGACGCGCCTGCAGGGCCAGCTGCGTGCGGTTCTCAAGCCCGGTCTTCTCCAACAGGTGACGCATGTGAGTCTTTACGGTGCTGGGAGCTAGACACAGGCGCTCGGCCATCTCCTCGTTGGTGAGGCCATCGACCAGCGCGCGCAGGATCTGCACCTCGCGCTGGGTAAGATCTGCGCTGCTCACGGCCCCTACCATGGTTGCGGGCGCCGCCTTGGGATACACCCGCTCCCCCGCCATCACGCGGTCCATCACGGAGAGGATTGTCTGGGCCTCCGACTCCTTGTACCAGAAGCCGTCCACATTGCGTTCCCGCGCCTCGTCCATCCACGACGCCTCGGGAATGGAGGTGACCATAATCACCTTTACCTTCGGTGCCAGGCGCTTGATGCGCTCCGCGGCGACAAAGCTGCTCGAGCCGTCGCTCATAAGCACGTCCAGCAGCACGAGGTCGACCCTGCCGCGCAGCACATAGGTATCGGCGAACGTGGCCGACTCAACCCGGTCGACCACCTCGTACCTATCGCTCGCGGCCACCAGCAGCTCGAAGTACTGCCGAGCCATGTGCTGGTCGTCCACTATCATGACGCGCGTCTTCGCCATCCACGCTCCCCACCAATAGGCGCACCCTCGCCTCTACCAAAGGCGCCCAAGAGAGCTCTAGCGTACCACCTGCGCGCTCCACAGCCGCACGCACATTGGCCAAGCCGCCCGTTTCTTCGGCGGGGCATTCCGGCGTTCGCCCGTCATTGGACACGCGCAACTCCCACACACCATCATATACCTGCGAAAACACAACAACCTCGTACGCTTCACCATGACGCACCGCGTTGTTCAGGCACTCGTGCACCACCGTCACCGCAAGCGCACGCAGCCTTTCGTCCTCGGGCAGCGCCCCTTTAAGCACAAGCCGCACGTCAACGGCATGCGCCGCCTGCGCGAGCAATGTCCAGTCGTCGGGACGCTCGTCGGTCTGCTCGGCACTCTGCAGCAGGCGCGTCACGCGCTCCCACTGCGCAAGCAGCGCCTGCCGGTCGCGCTCCTCGGGAGCTTGCAGCTCGTATACCCGCAGCGCCACCAGCGCCCGGCCCACCTCGTCGTGCACGCGAATCTTTGCAGCCAGTACCTCCTGCACGCGCGTCTGGCGCGCCACGTCGCGGCCGTAGCTGCGCAGGCGCTCGTTCATCTCGCGCAGGCGGGCGTTGCGCTCCTCCAACTGACATACCAGCGCATATTCCGTCGAGACGTCTGCCGCCAGCGTTTCGATAACCTGCCGCCCGTCCACCTGCAGCTGCTTGCGAGAGAACTGCCACGCATGGCCTCCGCCCGCCAGCAGCGGCTGGGCACCGTCTTGCTCACCCGACTCAACCACGTATCCCGGCGAACAGGCTCCCATACACAGACGCCCCCACAGAACCCGCTCGTCGGTGGGCGCCATGCCAAAGGCCTCGTGCGCTAGCTCGTTCATATGGGCGTTTATCAGCAGCACCTTGCCGTCCGTGGTGGAGAAGCACGCGCCGTCGGGCAGCCCGTCGAGCGCCGCCTTCACCGAATCGGGGGTGATCCGCCGCTCGCGCAGAGTGCGCAGCTGCACCAGCGAGATGGTCACCAGCAAGCCCGCCGCCAGCAGAAACAGCACGAACGCCGCGACGGGTAGCTCCACCAGCCACTGCATGAACCCATGCGGGAACAGCGGAGGCCCTTGCGGCATCTTCCGGACCATGAGATGCGGGCAGGCATGCCCGTGCGCAACCACGGTCACGCACACGAGTAGGGCGGCCTCCGCAGCCACAAACCCCCTGCGCACGCGCAGCATGCACGACTCGACGAATGCGTACGCCGCCAGCAGGCAGCACAGCGTGTACAAGATGCCCAGCACGTCGGAGACCCACAGCGGGCTGTTCGCGAGTGACGTCACGAGGCATCACCCCCGCGCGGCGCACCGGCAGCCTCGCTGGGCACCAGCCCCTGACCGTCGGCGAAAAGCCTCACCGCCAGCTCGCCCGCGTCTGCCTGGCAGCTCACCACAAGCGCATGGGGTGCCACATCGGTCGTCCAGGCAGGCAGCAGCCCCTCAACCACCTGCTGGAACGCCGCATACGAACGCAGCGCCTCCTGCGCAGGGACCATCCCCTCAGCCGTTGCCTGCAGTTGGGCATCGACTCCGCACGCGCGCAGGCACTGCAGCGACTCCTCGAAGGCAAGCAGCAGCTCGCGCACGTCAAGCTGCCCGTTCGTCTCAGCCGCAGCCGCAGCCGCATCCGCAAGCAAGGTCAGGTTCGCGCAGCGCTTAAGGTAGGTTGCAGGCACTGCCGCCAGGCGCATGGCCTGCAGGAAGGACTCCTCGACCTGTGGAAGGTGGTCGAGCGCAACTTCAAGCTCCTTGAGCTGCTGCTCCGTGTTCTCGCGGATATGCTCGAGCAACTCCTGGCGATGCGCCAAGGCCTCGCCCCGCTGTGCCAGCACGTTTTCTGCCTCGATGATTGCCTGCTCCTGGGCAAGCGTCTCGCCCACGTCCTCGAGCCGCTGCTGCAAACCCTGAACGCGCGTCACATCGCGCACCCAATATGCCGCCCCACCTGGCACGGCCTGCGCCACCAGCTCACTGTGGCCATCGCTCAGCGTCTGCGAAGCAATCAGTGCCCTGCGCACCTGTTCGACCTCCACCTGCGGCGCACCAATCGACTGGTTCACCAGCCGCCCGGCACCGTCTACGAATCCGCCGCGCAGCGAGGATGCGCGCCACAGGGCCTCATAGCCGTCGTTCGCCGGAAAGAGGCCCAGCGCCACCAGGCTCTCGATGAAGGCGACCATGAAAAGGCAGACCGCATCGGGAAACCGCAGGTAGGTATCGAGGAAGAATTGACCGCCAAGCCCATACTGCGGCAGCAAGATTACCATGGCCACGACGACGCCTGCGGGCGCCAGCACGCCCATTCGCGGAGCCACGCGCGCCGTGCGCCGCAACGCGACAACAACCGACAGGACGCCCATGATTGCAACCCATACCCAGATGGCATAGAACAGCAGCCCGTGGGCATACGCTCCCTCGCCTTTATCCACGGAGGTGCCCACGCCAAAGCGGAAGGCCTGCTGATGAAGGTCGTTGGTGAGCATGGCAAGCGAAAGCGCGGCCGCTATGGTCACAGCCAGCAACCATGCGCGGCCAAGGCGCCATTCGCGTGGCCTCCCTATATGCAGCACGGCCAGAAGCAGGATGGCGGGCACGAAGATGATGGGAACGTAGTAGGCATACCAGAGCAAGCGCCGCACGGTGGGCAGGCTTGTTGAGAACTCGTAGCGCACCGTCTGCATGAAGAAGAGTGCCACGAGCAGCGCGGCTATGGTGGTCAGGCAGGTGAGCACCTCGCGCCGTACGAAGCGATAGTGCAGGCGTCGCGCCCACACCAGAAGCAAGCAGGTGAAGCTTACGAAGGCGCCCAGGTTGAGGTTTCCCGACTCAGGGTGGAACGTCCCCCAGCTGCGACACACGGCAGCAACCGGCACACAGCAAGCCATGGCCAGGTATGCGTTGCGTGTTGCCCTACTGAGGTGCATCGGGCTCCTTCCCGGCGGGTTGGGTGGAACAGGTGCGTGCGCTAGGGGGCATGCGGCAATTAAGGGACACGCCCTTTTTTGCCCCGCGGGGCAAAAAAGGGCGTGTCCCTTAATTGCCCCTCTGAGTCAAATGACCTATCCCCTTGACTCCTAGTCGCGGTAGACGCCGTACTCGGCGTTGATGTCGTCGGCTGCCTTGCGGATGCTGTTCTCGGTCTCGCGCACGTATGCGGCTATCTTGTCTATGAGGTCGGCAAGCTCGATCGTCTGCTGTTGCTGGTCCTTTAGCTTAACGATCGCGTCATCGAGCTGCTTGGCCAACGACGTGTTCTCCCCCGCCTTGGCCAGCGTGCCGTTTGCCTCAAGCTCCTTCGCGTGCCGCTCGAGCTTGGGAATAGCTTGGAACGGACCATTGGTGTGCTCTTCGGCGGCATAGCGCCTAAGCTCGGCAGCCACTGCCTCAAGCTGGTCGGGGTCGCAGTCGAGCGTATAGGTCTTGTCTGTTGACATGGTATGTCGCTCCCTTTTCGGTAGATGTGTGCAAGCGGATGCGGCGCGCCTACTAGGCCAACATCGACCCCGCGGCCCCCTCCTGCTCGGCCTTCGCGTAGATAGACTCGATCTTCATTACCTTATTTGCAATTTTGACTATGTCGAGCCCTGTCATGCTGACACCGTCGATGACGATGTCCAGGAAGCGGTCGCGCAGCGCCTGGCCGTTCTCGTCCGGCATAGCCTGCTCGATGGCGTCGCGAATCTGGGTGTACTCCCAACGTGACAGGAAATCGCCCAGCGCGTAAAGCTCGTTGGCAAGCTGAGTCGCGCTCTTGTGGTCAATCTGATAACCTCCGGTGCCCATCTTCTCTCCCCCTTATGCGAGCTCGGCCCATTGGGCGGTTTCAACAGAATCGGCAACTCTGTTTGCTTCGCGGTCGGCTTCCGCGTGCGTGTTTGCTGCTACTTCTACTTCTTTGGAGCGCTCTTGCAGGCTCTCGACGTTGCTGCGCAGGCGGGCGACCGTTGCGTCAAGCAGGTTGTAGTAGGCGCGCGCGGCATACCCGCGCCAGCACTCCGGCAGGCGATCGCGCTGCTTGTCGAGGGCGTCCAGCTTGTCACTCATCACGCTGAGCTTGGCGTCGATGTCTTTCGACAGCGCCTCCATCGCACCGTAGTCGGCGCCTTGCACTTGATTGTTATCTGGCGTTGCCATGACTTTGGCTCCTTATGTCGTGATTGTCCGCCTTACGTGCGCCTACGCTTCCTTCGTCGCAAGCCACGCCTTAATTTGCGCATCCTCGTTGCGGTAGCTATTTGCAACGCTACGGAACTCGTACGCTACCTTGTCTAGGACGTCGACCAGGTACCTGAGCGCGTCGATGTCGGCTTCGAGCCTCTTGTCGAGGGCCTTCTTGTCAGCGCCTGTCCATTGGAGGTCATCCAGCTCCTTGAACTTGTCAAGCACGTCACGGGCAGCCGCCACCGTTTCGTTGGACAGGGTGTAGATGTTGGTTCCCGCGTTGGCGAGCGAGTCCACATCGACCTCCACCGGACCAAACCAGTCGTCGTATCCCATTGCCCATCCTTTCTCTTCGGGCCGTGCACCCCACCGCCTGTCTGCAGCGAGGCGCCGGCGTCTATGCCTGCTCTACTCGTACGTAAAACTCTTCGCTGGCCAGGCGGAAGCGCTGGCCAACGGGTAGAACCGATGTCTGCTTCGGCGCCAGGCGCACGCCGTCCACGAAGGTGCCATTTGCTGCCCCAAGGTCGGTGACGCACGCCAGCTGGCCGTCGCAGGAAAGCGCTGCGTGCGCGCGGCTGAGCTTGGGATTGCCCAACAGGCGAATGGTGCATGCGGACCCACGGCCCAGCTGCACCGTGGACCCCAGGGGAAGGGGATGCTCCTCGCCGGTGGAGAGCCGAACGAGCCAGGCACGGAGGATCGGGGCAGGAGCTGGCCGGGGCTCTGGGGCTGGGGTCGCGGCGGGAGCCGGCTGGGGCGCGGGGGCCGGTTGCGGTTCTGGCACGGGTGCTGGAACCGGCATCGGCTCCGGGGCTGGCGCGGCCACCACCTGCGGCTTTACCGCTGGCGCAGGCTTCACCGCCGGCGCGGGCTCCTCCTCCACCAGCCCCGCCAGCGGACTCCAGAATAGTGCGCTGCCACCCGCCGCCTGCACACCCGTACCGGTGCCGGCTGCAGCCCACGTGGACGTGCCCGGAGCCTCCCCCTCATCGGACTCCTGTGCCGCATCTCCACCCGTCTGCCGCTCTTCGTTCTCCAAGAAACGCCGGAAGCGGTTAGCTGAAAACACCTCGTTAAGCTCTATGAGGAACTGCGCCAGCCTGCGCGAGAGCCCCTCGGCGTCGGGCGAGGCAAACTTCAGACCGTCCACATTGCCCAGTGCGTGCAGCAGCGCCAGTGGCGAGTTGCGGCGCTGCAGCGGCAGCTCCTCCAGCGGCAGCATCACGAAGCGCGCGCAGCACTGCGTGTCCACGAACACGTACTCTGGGTCAAAGAGCAGCATTTCGGTGGGAATGCGGTGCTCGGCGCACAGGTCAAGCAGCTGTTGCAGCACTTCCAGCGGCCCCAGCAGCTCCTCATAGCTCATGGAGCGCTTGGAGAGGTAGGTCCGCAGACTCCAGAGGCCCTCCACGTCATAGTGCAGCAGCGCCATCCCGTGCTGTGCCTCGAAAGTGAAGCCCAGCAGCAGCGCGTCGCCTTCCTCGGCCAGCCAGGTGGCGCGCTTGCGGTCGAGCTCCTCGCCCCGCTGCGTGGCCACCATCAGCTCGCGGCGCTTGGTGCGGCCGTTGCGCACGAACTTCATCCTCATGGCGTCACCTCGCCCTCGCTGCCACCTGCATCAAAGCCCGCAAAGAGGGAGTCTAAGAAGGCCGACTGCCGCGCATCACGCGCCGCGTCCAGCTCGGCCGCACGTGCTTGCTCGCTCGCCTTTGCCGCCTGACGCAGCGCCGGAAACTCCGCATCGAGGAAGCCGCGTAAGTCGTTGAGCGAGAAGACCTCCTTGGTAAGCACGAACTGCCGCAGGTGCTCGGCGTTTGTGGCGCCGGCCTGCGAGTCGAAGCGCAGGCGTCGCCCGGCCAGCACCGCCAGCACCAGCAGCGGGCTGTTCTGCGTGGCGTCGTAGGCGACGCCCTCCAGCGGCACGTAGATGAAGCGCGGCTCGTCGCTCTCGGTGAGGAAGATGTGCTCCACGTCGAAGAGGATCCGCTCGATGAGGCGCGTGCCGCTGGCGCACTCCGAGCACACGCGCTCGATGCCCTCGAGCACCGTGTAGTAGCGCTCCTGGGTCCACACCCGGCTCACCCGGCGCTTGAGCGCGGTGAGGCCGGTGATGTTGTACGCCAGCACCAGCTTCTTGCCGCGCGCCTGGTTAGGGTCGTAGTCGGCCGGGAGCAGCAGCTCGCTGTGCAGCGCGTGCAGCCAGTTGGCGCCGGGGACGTCGATCGTCTCGCCGCGCTGGGGCGTTACCTGCAGTTCCGTGCGCCCGAGCTTCCAGTTGCGCGCCACCTGCGTCTTCATCTGCGCACCTCACACCAGGGCTGCCGGCGAGCCGTCCATCAGCTGTCCCTGGCTCACATAGAACTTGAAGGTCTCGCGTGGGTTAAGGATGGCGCCCTCCCCCTCGCCCGATAGCAGCATGAGGTCGACGTCATCGGTCGCGGCGTAGCGCACCTGGTCGCGCGTGGCCAAGATGCGCGACATCAGCCGCGTGCCCTCCTCGATGGAAAGGTCGAGCGGCACGCGGAACTCGTAGGTGCGCTGCGTTGCCGGCAACAGCACGTTCAAGAGCACTTTGTTTTTCATACGCACTCCTTCGTCTCTCCCGCGCGGGTCGAGGTCTGTCCCCAAGGCACACGGATGTACCGCGAGGACCGTCCCCGATTCACATGGGGAAGTCGGGCTCGGGGTCGTCGTCTAGGGCATCGAAGCTGTACTGCATCCGTAGCTCGTCGACGCGGCTGGGCGTGAGGCTTGCGGTCAGCTCTTCCACGCGGCGGAGCGTGTCACTCGTTGCCGCACGGAAGCGCCGCACGGCCGCCAAGCCCGCCTCGGCCTCGCTGTCCCACAGGCCCCGTTGCACCACCTCGTCCACGGCGCTCGCGTCAAAGGCCACGGCAGCGTCTTCCTGCACCAGGCCCATGGGATAGGGAACGCCCAGGTAGTCGGCCCAGCCGCTGTCAAGCAGCGGCTCGTAGCCCGCCACCATCACCAGAGCCTCGGCCCCCTGCAGCCGCACGACGCTTCCCACGGGAAGCACCGGAGCACCGTCTGCCGCGCCTGGCACCGAGGCCACCACAGCCTCCACCGCACTCGCGGGCAGCACCTGCAGGCTCTCGGCACCCACAAAGCCCAGCGGATAGGGCACCGTGAGGTAGCCCGTCGCAACCCCATCGCCATCACGCACCAGACGATGGCCCACCACCACGTAGCGGCGGCCGTCCACCTGAAGCACGCTTCCCAGGGGCTGTACGCTCTCCACTTAGACCACCAGCCCTTCCTCGCGCACCGCAGCCACGGTACGGCTCTTTGCGGTGCCAACGTTCACGCGAGCCTTCTTGGCTGCTCCGCGCACCTGGTCGAGCACGTCGTCGGCCGCAGGCTTCAGCTTGGTCTGCACGAACTCGGCCGCATAGGCCACGGCCTCGGTGGCCTGCTCGCGCGTGGCATACAGGGCCGCAGCGCCTCCCAGCACCGCGGCAGCCTGCAGTCCATAGGTCCGCGCAAGTTCGGCCAGACGCGCGTTGTACTGCTCGCGCAGGCTCGCGTCCGCCTCCTCAAGGGCAGCCTGAAGCCCACTGGTAAGCGCCTCGGTGCCCGTTGCCGTAGCAGCATCGGTGGTAGCACCGGCAATCTCGCCCAGCTCACCCTGCGAGCCAAACAGCTCGTCGGTGTCAACGGTGTCGGCCAGCAGGTCGGAGGCCCAGTCATCAGAGCCAAAGTCGTCCAGGCCCCCATAGCTACCGCCTCCGCCGAAGTCGTCGCTGCCGCCGTAGCTTGAACCTCCGCCACCAAAGCCGGCGTCGTCCAGAACGGCGGAGCCCCCAAACAGGTCGCCCTCGCCAGCCTCGCCCAGTGCCGCAGCCGCCTCCTCGGCAGCCTTGCGCGCCTCTTCCTGACGCTTCTTCTCGTCCATCAGAAGGTCGTACATCCAGGCCATCTCGGGGTCATTCTTGATGGATTCCAGCCATTCGGCCTCCTCCTGCTCGTGCAGCTTCTGCATGTAGGCGGCATAGGTCTCGGGGAAGTTGGCGGCCAAGAAGGCCAGAAGCTTCTCGCGCTTTTCGGCAGCCTCGGCATCGGCCTTGGCCTTCGCGTCAGCCTCCTCCTGCTCCTTCTTTTTCTTCTCATCCTCGGCCTTCTTGGCGGCGGCAACCGATGCGTAATAGCCGTCGGCAAAGCCCGCCATGCCTAGGCCAGCGCCCGCAGCAGAGCCCGCACTCCCCGACGGTGCCAGCTCCTTCAGCACCGAGATCACGGCGTTTTCGTTCTCTTCGCAGAGGTCGGCCATGCGGCGTGAACCCTTGGCGCTTCGCCTCAGGAGGTACGCCGTAGTGCTCGTTTCACTGTGCGCAGACTTTATCTCAGAAGCCGTCACGGCAAACGGACCCTCGAGGAGCTCTCTCATGGTAGCTTCGTGTTGCAAGCCTCCCTTGAGCCTGGCAGTTATGTTGTCAATGTTCCCAACCACTCTGTCCAAGTCCTCGGCATACGAGTCGAAGTCGTCCGCCTTGAAGCGAATCTCATCGCAGTTGACGCGGAAGTAGTTTTTCTTTCTGGCCATGGCCGCACCTTACCTGTCAGACGTTGGCCCTCAGTGCCTGCGTCGCTTAAACCTCGGACCACTGCGGCGCCTCAACGGCATCGGCCACAGCCGCCGCGGCCTTGTCGGCCTCCTCGTACTTCTGCATCTTGTCTTCCAGCATCTTGACCACGCCATTGAGGCTACCGATAGCCCCTTCTAGCGCCTTCACGTAGGCGCCGATGGTGGCAATCATCGTGGTGGCCGCGCCACCCGAGAAGATGTTGGCCACCGAAAGCGCCGTCTGGATACCCTGCATGGTCTGCATGATGCTCGTGACGGAGGTGATCTTCTGCTTATAGGAGTTGATAGCCTCGCCCATTGCGGCGAAGTCGACGATGGTGGTTTCGTTCTCTGCCATTGTTCGTATTCCTTCCTATGGCTTGTTGCTGGCAGTTTCGCACGTGGACCCAGCGCATGCCTGGTCCACGCTCACCGCAGCGGCTAGGCGTTCTCGGCGTTCTTGTAGGCGTCGGCAATCTTCTGCAGGGCCTCGGCCTCCTTGACCCCGCTCTCATGCAGCTTGCGGCCACCCTCAATGAAGGCCTGGAAACGCTCGGTGAACTCCTTCTTGTCACCGGCAGTCCACTGTGCGGCGCCCAGCATGGTCTCCTCGATGTTCACCAGCTCGTCAAGCACCTTGCTCAGGGCTCCCAGCTGCTCAGTCAGCTGGCTGTGCTGCTTGCCCACTTCGCCAAAGTCGATGGTGTAGCTTGCCATGTTTAATCCCTTCTCACGCGTCCGCGCCACGGGCACGGACGTACCTTACTTGCATCACTGACACGCTCTGGCCGCGCTGGCCAACGTCCGATAATCTGCCTGCACGTTCTTGAGACTTGCAATGGCAGATTCGATGCGACTGCACATTTCCTCAAACATCCTTGCGTCCTCATCGGTGCATCTATAGTCCGCAAAGTCGGTAAGCTCAGAAATGACCTCCTCCAGAAACGCCTTGTCGTCTTTCAGTCCGGCGATGTCGGCGTTCTCAATCGACTTGGCCTCGTTCGTCAGAGCCTCGGGGATCAAGACCTTGAGGTCATTCTTGTTCACTTTGTGCGACACCCCGTCGTGGGTGTTCAACGTCATCGTTGCCATGTCCGCCTCACCCCCTAGCTCATATTCCAGATGGCGTTCTCCACGTCATTCGCGGCCACGTTGGCCTCGGTGACGGTACCGTCATACTCGTCGGCATAGGCCACCAACTCGCGCACATACGTGGAGCACTCCACCAAGTCCTTCTTGAAGGCCTCCATCGTGGTGAAAAACTCATCGCGGTAGTAGGTACCCGCCGGGCCCTGCCAGAACGACTCGCTTGCCGCCACAGTCGCCCGCATCGTGTTCATCAACTCATCCAGTGCCTTCATGCGCTCACGGCCCGCGTCGGCAGCCGCGCGAATCTTCTCGCTGTCCATCGTCACCACGTCGCTCGACGCCACGTGTGCAGCCACGGGACTGTGCTTCGGAAGCGCCTTGCCTCCGCGTTTGCCGCCCAGCTTCACTGGCATGTCCATCGCCTCCCTTGCGTGCCTTGGTCAGCCTAGCTCCCACAACATCATCTCGGGGTTAACCTGCAGCTCCTCGTAAAGCGTCTTGGCCTTGTCCACTGCCTCCGCGTAGCTGCGCAGCCAGCTGATGTAGCTGGGCAGCACGTTGTAGCGCTCGTCGAAGTACGCCATGAAGCTCTCGCGGTTGGGGCCGGCCCACTTCTCGCCCAGCTTGTCGATGTCGTCAGCCATGCCGGCAAGCTCGCCTTGCACGTCATCAATCTGCTCTTCAAGCGCCTCGGCCAGCGTGCCCAAGTCATCGAAGTTGACGTTTATGATCTTCTGCGCCATCTCACGCCTCCTCTGTGTCGCGCGGGGCCGGCTCCAGCAGGCGCACGCTCGTCGCCTGGCCGCGGAACGACGCATAGCCGTCCGTGGGGCCTGCCGGCTGGTTGTATTCGGGCAGGGTGCGCCCGTACTGGAAGATCATCTGGTTGCCAAAGCCGGTGCCAATCCACAGGCCCGCGCCCGACTGTTTGAAGAACAGGTACCACTGCTCGGCAAAACCCTTGGTGCGCATGGCCTCGATGCCCGCCACCATCACCACGCGGTGCTTGGTGCGTTCGTTGACCCACAGGTCGGTGAGCCACGCCTTGCCGGTCTCCGAGAGCCCCGCCATGGTCTTGATGGGGTTGGTGAACACGTAGTACTCGGCCTGCAGGGGGTTGGGCGGCAGGCTGCGCACGAAGGCCTCGGCCTGCTCGCTGGTGGTAAGCACGTGCTCGTCGTCGGAGATGCCCAGCAGGCCCGCGTCGTCGACGAATACGTAGCTCGCCTGGTTGGCGATGAAGGTCTCGCGCATGCCCTTGAAGTAGCTGCCCAGCATATCGGCGTCCTCGCCCACCACCAGCATGTAGGCGTGCTTGGTGGTGTTGAAGAAGTAGGGCTCCACGCCCTGCTTGGAGAAGCCCACCGGCACCGTGTGCTTCGGCAGCTCTCCCATGTCGGCGGCCGTGACGTGCACGGGCAGTACGGGAATGGGCCGCGCGTGCTCCGCACACTCCGTCGCCGCGCGCTGGGCCAGCGTCGCAATGGCCGCCGGCTCGTCCTCGGGGTCGGCCGCAATCGAGCAGCCCTGGAAGGCGAAGGCCTCCTTGTCGATGTTGATGAGGCCGCGCCCGGCGCCCGTGGGCGTGGGAGCGTGGCGTGCGTTGGTGAGGATGTAGGTCACGTCACTTGCGTCGCTCATGGCCAGCACCACGTCGAGCGCGCAGTTCTGCCGCAGCTTCATGCCGCCGGTGTTGGCATTTGCGCTGGTCATGAGGAAGTACACGCCGCACATGGGGCCGTCCATGGATAGGCTCACCAGGCGCTCGAAGGCGGCGTCGTAGCGCTCGCGGAACGAGGCGAGGTTGTCCAGGGCCACCACGATACGCGCCAGCGGCTCTTCGCCCTGCGCCAGCGCACGCTTGTTGTACGCGGCGATGGAGCGGTGCTGCGCCACCACCTGCTTGCGCGCCTCAATCTCGCGCTCCAGCAGCTTGAAGAGATTCTCGATGCGCTCGTCCTCGCCGGCCACGCACACCCCGCCGCACTGCGGCAGGGCCCGCAGCTGCGCCAGTGCGCCCGCGCCCAGGTCGATGCCATAGAACCAGAAGTCGCGCGCGCTGTAGCGGCTAGCCAGATCGTAGGTGATGCTTGCCACCAGCTCGCCCACGCCACTGGCCTGCATGCCATAGAACATGACGTTGCCCACGTCCACCAAGTTCACGTCGCGGCGGAACTGACGCTGGCGCATGGGGTCGTCCACCTCGCCCAAGGCGAAGGTGAGGCCCTCGGTGGGCGTGGGGCCATACTTGGCTGCCAGCTGCTCGTAGGTCTCGCGCTCGGGCAGCGGCTCCAGCCACAGGCGTTGGGCGTGCTTGCCCAAGGCGTCCGCCGTCTTGATGAGCTGCTCGAGCACGGCGTTGAGCTCGCTCTTGTCGCTCTTCTTCGAGGCAACCGTGGGCCGCAGCGTGGTGACCACCGCACCCTCGCCGTCCAGCAGGTCCACGGCGTTGTCGGTCTTGGGCTCAAACTGCTCGCGCTCCACGTACTTGGAGCCCGCATAGGCCGCCTGCCCGCCGCCGAAGCTCTCGTTGTAGCCCACGAGCATGTAGTACTGGCCGGGGCGCTTGATCTCGGCGGCGTCCGCGCGACGGATCATCTCCTTGGAGTCGCTGGCATCGGCCACCTTGAGGCAGATCTTGAACTTGGAGTTGGCCTGAATCTGGTCGTTCACCACGCCGGTGGGGCGCTGGGTTGCCAGGATCAGGTGCACGCCCAACGAGCGGCCAATGCGCGCAGCCGAGACGAGCTCGTCCATGAACTCGGGCTCCTGCTGCTTGAGCTCCGCAAACTCGTCGGCAATCACAAACAGGTGCGGCAGCGGCTCTTTCAGCACGCCCTGGCGGTAGTACGAGATGTACTTGTAGATGTCGATGGTCGACTCGCCGGTGATATCGCGCGCACGGTTGAACATGTCCTGGCGGCGCTTCAGCTCGCTCTGGATGGAGACGAGGCTGCGCTGGATGGCCCCGCCGTCCAGATTGGTGATGGTGCCCGCCAGATGCGGCAGGTGATAGCGCTCGTTCTCGAAGGCGCCAGCCAGGCCGCCGCCCTTGTAGTCGATGAGCACGAACGCCGCCTCGTCAGGCGCGTAGTTGACGCACATGCTCAGGATGTAGGTGATGATGAACTCCGACTTGCCCGAGCCCGTAGTGCCGGCGATGAGGCCGTGCGGGCCATGGATGTTCTCGTGCAGGTTGAGCATCGCATGCTCGCCCAGCTCGTCGAAGCCAAGCGGCGTGGCCAGGCTGCGCGAGGCGTCGTTTTCGGCCCAGCGCTGCGCGATGTTGAGGTGCGTCACGTTGCCCACGCGGAAGGTCTCCAAGAACCCCACGGAGGTGGGCATCTGCGAGCGCTCGGCCGCCACGTCCAGCCGCACGCGCGCAAGATCGAGCGCGAAGGCGCGGGCCTCTGCCGGTGTAGCCATCACGTCGGGGTCGAAGTCGACCATCGTGCCGGTCACGTCGCTCTGCTCGAACATGCAGGCACGGCGGCCATCGCCTTCGTCCTTGCGCCCCTGCGAGGCGAAGTAGTGCTCGGTCTCGCGCGCGAGGTCGATGATGTAGGTGCACTCGCGCGGCAGCGCATGCAGGCTCTCGGAGAGGTACAGCAGCGACATGCCCGGGTTCTCGCCCAGCTCGGCGATGGCATGGATGGCGTCGGAACGCTCGGCCAGCTCCTTGTTGGCGCAGATGATCAGGTAGTAGGTGCCCAGTTGCGCCACGCTCTCGGCACGCAAGTCGGCGCGGCGCTCGAGCTCGGCCGCCAGCAGCGCGTTCTCCTCCACCATGCCGTCGATGGAAAGCGCCACTAGGCGCTTCTCACCTGCGTCGTCGTAGAAGTGCGGCAGCGAGGTGAGGAACTCCCACTCCGCGCGGTCGTCCTCGCTCGCCACCAATACCACCTTGACGTCCTGGTAGCTGTAGTACGAGCACACCTGCATGAGAAGACCACGCACAAACTGCCAGGCCACGGGCCATTCGCCCACGATGCCGGCCACGTGATGCTCCACCGGGTTGAAGGCCACCGGCACGTCGGTGAGCCGGGGAGGCGCTGCCGCCAGGTTCTCCACCTTGACCAGCAGCGGGTCGTCCACCAGCGAGAAGCGGTGCTGCGGCCACTTGACCTTGGCATCCAGCGGCACGTCGCCCATGCCCACGCGCAGCTCCATGAAGTCGTCGTGGGTGGCCATGCGGTTCATCATAAAGGGCGAGAGGTTGTGGGCGCGTTCCTCTATCTCGGACAGGGGCAGGCGGTTCTCACGCAGGATGTTGCCCTGGTCGCGCGCCTCCTGCAGCAGCTGGTTCTCAACGCCATCGAGGTAGTCGGTGTAGCGACGCTGGCGGCGCTCCTCGGCGCGCTGGTCGGCGTTGCGCTTGTGCTTGCGCGAGATGCTGGGCCAGATGAGCGAGCCACCCACCATGGAGAGTGCCGTCAGGGCCGAGGGGATGGCGCGCAGCGGGTCGCCGCCATCCAGCGCCTGCGTGATGGCAGTGCCTGCCGTGAAGACCGACGACATGCCCATGAACAGCGACGGGCCCATCGCCATGAGCGCCGACTGCTCCTGCTGCTCCTTCTTGGCTGGCGGGTCGTCCACCGTCAGTTCAAGGCTCGTCACGTTGCGCGAGAGGCGGGGCGCCGGATAGAACAGGGGCAGCTCGGCCGCCGGGCGCTCCGTCACCTCGAACTGCGCGCGCAGGGTGTCGTGCGTCACGTGCCGGGCCGTCGGCAGGTTGCGAATCTCCAGCTCCTCGGGGCAGCTGTGCGAGAGCAGGCCACGCCCCACCACCATCGTGAGGTCCACGATCTGCAGCACGTCGCCCACCTTCAGCTCCCACGGCTGGCCTGCGGGCAAGTAGGTGCCATTCAGCAGCGTGCCGTTGCCGCTCTCGCGGTCCTTCACGTAGAAGCTGCCGGCCTGGTAGACCATCTGCACGTGCTCGCCCGAGACGAAGGGGTTGGCGTAGACGATGTTGTTGTGCTCCGCGCGCCCGATGGTGAACTGCGCGTCGGCAGTGAACACGAGCTTGCGGTAGCGGCGCATGCCCTCGGTCACGGGACGTGCATGCAGCGTGACGCGCCCCTCGATGCCGGGCCCCATCACATGCACGAGCGTCGAGGTGCCCGTCAGCACCACGGCCGAAGGCTCGGTGCCATCCGTGGCCACCAGGTGATAGGCGCGCCGCGGCTGCAAGATCACCTGCGTCTCGGTGCACACTGCCACGGCTATGGCATTGTCGGCATCCACCTGCTCGCCAAAGCCAATCCACACCATGGACTGCGCGGTCCCCTCAACCGAGAAGCTCCAGCTGGCGTCGCCTCG
Organism: uncultured Coriobacteriaceae bacterium; assembly: GCA_902766835.1. Lineage (GTDB taxonomy): Bacteria > Actinomycetota > Coriobacteriia > Coriobacteriales > Atopobiaceae > UBA1367. Next base: position 15,946 of record CACXFC010000109.1, read on the forward strand.
TCGAAGCGTGATGAGCATAGGTTGCAACATGTAGCCTCCTCCTCACAAAAGCCAGTCCATGGCGCGTGTGCGCCTGCGCCTTCGCGCATCCTCCTAGAACTCCGGCAGCTCCGGTTCTGCGGCCAGCTTGCGCCTGCGCGCCAGCACTGCCGCCACTACGGCTGCAGCCACCACACCGGCCACCAGCCCGGCCTCAGGCACAAAGCTCGAGAGCCAGAACCAGCTGCCGTTGCGCTCGCTCGACTCGCGGCCCGCGTAGTCGCGCACCACGATCTGCACGCTGCGTCCCCAGTTGAACGCGCGCGCGGGAATGGTGAAGGTGAAGGTACCCACGCCGTTGGCAGGGCCGCTCACCTCGCTCGCGGGCAGCGCCTTGCCGTCTACCAGAACCTCCACGGTGTTGCCCGAGGTGATGTCGTCGGTCACGTGGAACGAGGCCTCATACGAGTTGCCGCGCGTGATGCTTTCGGGCAGGTTCAGCTCGTCGATGGCAGGGCCCAGCTCGTCGAGGATGAACTCGGCGGTGGCGCCGGCGGTCTGCGCCTCGGCGCGGCGCTCGTCAGAACGCCAGAACTCGGCGGTGGTGTTCGCATTGCTCGAGGTGTCATCGCTCATGACGTTCACGCGATACACGCCCTGGCCGCGGTCGTTGTTGTCTGAGTCGCTGCCCTCGCCAAAGTTGGCGCTGCGCACGGTGTAGACGTACTCGCTCCAGCCGTTGGCCTGGTCCTCGCCGCTCGTGGTGGACAGCCCGTAGCCGGCACCTGCGCCCTCGGCGTGGCCGATGGCGGTGGTGGCGTTGGCAAACTCCTTCTCCACGCGGTGGTCGGCCTCGGTGGCCACGCCGCTCACGTTCACCTCGCGCACCACGATGGTCGGCGCCGCGGAAAGCATTCCCGAGCTCTGGTATTCGGCCAGCTCGTCGGCGTCCACGCCGTCCATCTTCACCTCGTAGTTGGAGCCGTAGCGGTTGACCGAGAAGGTCATCTCGGCCTCGGCCTCGTTGCCCGCCTGGTCGGTCATCGTGGCCTTCAGGGTGTAGATGTCGTCGGCATCCACCGCGTAGTCGTCCACGTAGAACTCTTCCCAGTTGGAGCCGTCGCCGACGCCCTCGCCCACGTAGCCCACATCGCGCAGGGCCACAGTCATCACCTTGTCCTCGGCGGAGGTGGCCGACTCGTGCTCGATGTCCTGCCCATGCTTGCTGCCCGAGAGCGTGTGGGCCAGGTCGGCGGAGCTCAGCACCTCGTTGTCGGAGTAGGTAATGAGCGGCACCACCACGCCGTTGTAGGCGCTCTTGTCCTCGAGCGTGCCGTGGTAGGCGTTCTGGAGCTCGGCACCCTCGCCCACATAGCCCAGGCGCTGAGCCGTGCCCGCCAGGGTGATGGTGGGGGCCGTGAGGTCGACGATGAACTCCGGCTCGCTCACCTCGGCGGCCTCGTTGCCCGCTAGGTCCCTGCCGCCCACGGTGATGGTGTAGGGGCCGCCCTCACCGAAGAACACCTGGCAGGTATGGGTGTCGCCATTGTCCGTCCAGCCGCCGATGGCACCCTCGGTCTGAATGTTGAAGAGGCTCGCATCGAAGTTGTGCTCCAGCACGGTGATGGTGGCCGTACGCGTGGCCTTGTAGTACATGCCGTTGCGCACGTCGTTGTTGTCAAACTCCATCGAGAGCTGCGGCGGGGTCGTGTCGATGGTGAACTCGCCGATGGTCGCCTCGTTGGAGAGGTTGTTGGCAAAGTCGGCGAACTGCGCGCGCACCACGTAGTGGCCATCGGTGTCGAAGGGCTGCGCGAAGCTGTAGTTGGGCCGCGTGCCGCCAAAGCTCGAGGCGGGGACGGTCCAGCTCGACTGTGCGCGCCCGGCGTTGGGCTCGTACTTGGTCACCGTCACGATGGCGCGGCCACCATCGAACATCTGCAGGTAGCCCATGTTGAACTCGTTGACGGTGGCGGTCACGCTCTGCGGGGTGTTGTAGTAGGTGCCCGCTGTGACGCCCGCCAGGCCCACCGCCGGTGCCACGGTGTCTTGGATCAGCACGTAGGGGTACTCACCGGCGCCGTTGATGGAGGGGTTTTCCACCTCGGATGCCGAGCCGTCGGAGAGCAGCGACACCGTGCCTTTGCGGTCGATGGACCACGTGCGGCGATGGCCCGCCATGTCGGTTGCGATCAGCACGATGTTGCGCTCGTACTCGGTGTTGGACGAGGTGGAGCTGCCGTCCTGCAGGGTCACGGTGCCCGTCACCTGCTTCTTGCCCTCGGCGGCAAAGGTGGGCGTGTAGGTGCCGTCGGGGTCTGCCAGCTCCACGCTGCGCAGCAGGTGGGCGTCGCTCACCGTGAAGGTCAGCGTGGTGGTCTGGTTATAGAAGTTGTATGGGTCGGACGAGCCGTTGTGACCCTGGCTTGTGGGGCTGCGGTCGATGCTCACCGCAACCTCGGGCGGGTTAAGGTCTACCACGAACTGCTTGCGCTCCCCGGCGTTGTTGGCGCTGTTGCCCGCAAGGTCGGTGGTGGCAATCTCAGGCGTGAGGTACTCGCCGTCGGCGGTGTAGGAGATGGGCGTCTGCAGCTGGTGCAGGCGATAGGCGTCGGCGTCGCGCTCGGGCATGGTCCAGCTTGCGGTCGCGCCGTCAACGGTGGTGTCCGCCGCACTGAAGTTGCGGTCGCGCACCTGCGCGTCCAGCGTGATGGGCTTGTCGTAGTAGCTGACGCCCATGTAGGGCAGGTTGTTGGGACTCGTGGGCTGGGGCATCGGCAGCACCATGTCGGTGGGGCTCCAGCTCTCCCCCGCCGCCACGTAGCGCGCGATGAGGGGCGCCTCGGTGTCAACGGTAAACCCGTCCTGGTCGTAGCCAATCACGCTGGGGTCGTCGGCACGCACGGCGGCGTTGTCGGCCTTGTCGGTGCCCAAGACGTCAAACCAGTAGGTGCCGTCGTTGGCAAAGGCAATGGTGCACTCGTAGGTGTCACCCACGCCTGGCTTCTTCTGCCAAGCGCTGGGGGTAGGCGCCACTATGCCCGAGGCGGCATCGGCCACGCCCACTTCAACGTCGAACAGGCTCGGGTCGAAGTTGTGTTCCACCACCGTGACAGTGGCTGTGCGCGGCGCCTTGTAGTAGCTGGTGTTGGCTGCCTCGTTGTTGTCGAAGCTCACAGCAATGGTCGGCGGCGTGGCGTCGATGGTGAACTTGCCGATGACGGCCTCGTTGCTCTCGTTGCCTGCGGCGTCAATCATCTTGGCAGTGAACTCGTAGTCGCCGTCACTGGTGAGCTGGCGTTCCAAGGTGTAGACACGCGGGTCGGTGTCGCTCTGGGTGAGCGCCGAGACCGTCGTCGTGGAGGTGGCCGTGCCGCCACCCTCAACTGCCGCCGTGTAGACGGAGGTCAGCACGGGGCGGTTGGGATCCACGCCCGCAAAGGTCCCGTTGATGTAGGGATCGCTCTCCGTGCCGCCCGCCAGGCAATTGCGCAGGTACTTGAGGTTGACCTCGGTCACCTTCAGGCTGATGGTCGTGGCGCCCGAAAGGAAGGTGCCCGCCGTGGCACCGGTAAGCTCAACCACGGGCTTGACGTTGTCCTCCAGAAGCAGCGTGGGATGCAGCAGGGCCGTGCCGCCCAGCGCGTCGTAGAGCGTGTCGGCGTTGTTGGCCTCGCTCACCACGCCACCCACCTTCTGCAGGCCCTTCGCGCGCATCGACCACAGGTACTGGTTGCCGGCGAAGTCGGTGATGGTGAAGGTGACATCGTCGGGCAGCGGCTGCTCCTCGGCTAGCGCGTCAACAACCTTCAGCTCGTAGGCGCCGGTGTGCGCTGTGGTGGTAAGGCCGTCGTTGCCGCCCTCCAGCACGGAGGCCAACTCGGCCAGACCATAGCCACTACCTGCGGTGTTCATCTCCACCGAGCGGATGCCGTAGGGTTCGCTCACGTGCAGGGTCAGCGCGGTGTTGCCACCGTTGCGGAAGAAGTAGACGTTGTTGGCGCCGTCATTCTTCTCGCCCGTGGGAGCGGCGTTCACCACGGCCGCCGTCACGGTTGGGGCCGTGGTGTCGACCACCAGGCCGCTTATGTCGTAGATGCTTGCAGCATCGTAGGCCACCGTGTGGGCAACGTCCTTGGCAACCACCAGCGGCGGCGCGTAGACGCCCTCGGCATAGGCGATCTCGATGAAGTAGCCCGTGCCGTCCATGGCGGCCGTGGTCTTGTAGGTGGCCCCGTTCACCTCCATGGTGCCGGCGGTGGCCAACTGCTGGAGGGTGAGGCCGTTGACGGTGGTACCCACCACGTCGAGGTTGGTGTCGGCTATCTCTACCTGCATCGTTACGGCGGCATTGAAGAAGTCCGTCTTGGCGGCGTCGGCAGGACGCTCCACCACCACCGACTGGGCCGTGACGCCGTCATAGGTGGTAACGGCCTGGTCATGCGGGTAGGTAACAGTCAGGCGCGGCGCGGCCTTGTCGTGGATGAAGGTCCCGTTCGCCTTGGGCACCATCGTGCCACCCGCGTTCTTGAGATCTGCCGCAACCAGCCCGTAGGCGTAGGTCGTGCCGTCGATGGTAGTGGTGAGCTGGGTGCCAAACTTGTCCAGCGCCACAATCTGCAAGCCCAGCGGGCCCTCGGGGATGGGCAGGTTGGGCTCAAGGTCGGTAAGCGGACGCGAGTTGTCCAGCTGGCGGGTGAAGGTGGCCTCGTAGGTGCCATCCCCCACACGCACCAGGTTCGACACGGCAAGCTCCTTGCCGCCCTCACCCAGCAGCACCACATAGGAGTTTGACTCGGTCTTGGTGTCGTGCGAGATGGAATCTGCCGTATCGAGGGCGCCCTTCACGCGCACCACGATGGTGGAGGCGTCCTTCACCACCGGCGCTTCGGGCGTGGCACCGGCCACGGCGCAAGCCACGTTGAAGTACTCCGTGCTGCCTTCCTCGGTGACCCAGTTGCCCTGCGAGTCCATCAGCCAGATCTTCGAGACGGCAGGCGCAGCCGCCACCTCGAAACCGTCGAGGGCAAAGCCGAGCGAGGTGGTGTCGGCGGAGGCCGAGGTCTTGATGCCCGTGATGGTTCCCGAATAGTAGGTGCCCGAGGTGATGGCAGCAACCGCGCAGGTGGCCTGCGAGCCGTCGGGGCTCACGGTCCAGCTGCTCACCTCGCCGTAGACGATGTCGTGGTCGTCGTGGTTGTCATCGGTGCAGACGAGGGTGATGGTGGGCCGGCTGCCATCGTCCACCAGCGTGACGCCCTCGCCCTGCGGCGTCACGGTGAGCACCACCACGCGGCTCTGGTAGATGCCGTCCTGCGGGGTCTCGGCGCCGTACGAGACGGCCACCGCGGCGGGCTGTGCCGGCGCACCCAGCAGCCTGCGCACGCCCATGGTCTGGGCAGGAGCGGGGGCGGGGGCAGGAGCGGGCTCCGCCTCGGGCGCAGGTTCGGGGTCCGGCTCCGGTGCGGGTTCCTCCTCCTGCTGCTCGCCGGCCTCAGGCGATGCCATCGGAACCTGCTCGTCGGTTATCTGCTCGACGGGCTGCTCCCCAGCGGTGGGCTCCAGCTCTTCCGCCAGTGCCTGCAAGGCACCGGCTGGTACCAGCGAAAGCGCCAACGCGCCGGCCAGCATCGCACTCAGTGCGCGGCACCAGGGGCGCTCGCGCCACGCTGTGTATGTCTCGATGCGGGCCCACCTCAGCCCAGCACGTTGCTTCATACCTATAGCTCCTCACTGGCAGCAATGACCTCTTGCGAATGAATCAAAACGACGCGCCTGGTGACGCGGAAGGTTGCGGGGGCAGGGGTCGCGCCGGCCTGCTTGGGCGCAACGGCTTGCGGTACTGTCGTCTGCTGTGGGACCGCAGCTGCCACAAGCTGAGTGCCCGGACCTTCGTCGTCCAAAACCACCATCTGCGGCAGGTCCATCTCGGGGGCCGCCGCGGGCGCTGGCGTGGCAACAGGCTGGCTGGCCGGGGTCTTCGAGCGCGCCGGCCTGCGCGTCTGGCTGCGCTTCCCCTCGCCGGCCTTGGCCGCGCGCCGCTGCGTGCGGGCAACACCCTGCGCACGCGCCTTGCCCGAAAGGTCGTCCATGACGGCGCGGATGTTGTTCGTCAGGTAATAGTGCACGGCGAGCACCGCGAAAAGCGCGGCCACCACCAGGGCGGCTATACCCAGCACGCGAAGGATGAGCTGAGGCGTCAGCATGCTACTCACCGTCCTCTTGGGTGCCGCGCACGCGCGTGGTGGGGCTGTTGTATGTGCGGTTGACGTTGGCCACCGCGTCGTTGTAACCGTACATGACCTCGTCGTACATGGCACTTGTAGCTGCGGGATTGGCCTCCACGTACGAGCGGAAGTCGTCGGCGCCCATGCGCGTGTGGATGGTCTCGAGCAGCTCCATCACCTCGGCAGCGCTCACGCCCGCCTGGCGGAAGCCCGTGAGGTAGGTCGGCGAGTTGATGGACTCGAAGGCCACCTGATACAGGCGCAGCTGCACGATCTGCGACGACTGCAGCACCACCGGGGTGTTCTGGCCGTCGCCCAAGATGGCCGTGCGGATGCTCTGCCAGAACGAGGCGCTTGCCGCCGAGACGTCGCGACCCTCAAAGCCCGCCGTGGTGAACTGGTCATAGAACTCGCCGATGGTCTCGTACACATCGAGCGCCGCTAACTCGTCCACGTTCTCGTCCACCACCAGGCCGGCGTGGTTTGCCGTATCGGCAAGGGCCGCCTTCTTGGCGCGGGCAAACCAGTCGGTCGAGCGCGCGGCGTTCTGGATGGCGCCCTGGCCCTTGGCCACCACGATGCCCCCGGCGCCTTCGCTGTCCTGCACGTCCTTCAGGCCCAGGTAGTCGTAGTAGCACAGGTAGAGGATGCCCGTGTCGTAGCAGAGCCGGCCGTACTGGCTGTTGTTCGCAAGGCCTCGGCCGTACTTCTGCCACAGCTCCGACCAGCGGCGTGACTCGGTGGGGGTGAAGACCTTGTCGGCCTGGTAGACCTCAAGGAGCCGCTGGTAGGGCTCTATGCGGTCGGGGGCCAGCTCGATTGCTTGCACGAGGGCCTCCTCGGCCTCCGACGCGTCGGCCGTGCGCGTGTAGCCCTTGCCGTTTGCGGTGACCTCCACGTTGCGCTCGTCGGTGCTGGCGAGGCTCGCCTCGTGCAGCAGCGAGTCGTAGTTGGAGTTGCGCACCATGAAGCTGCCCGCCAGGCAGGCCACGCCCACCACGGCCGCCACCGCCGCCACGCGCACGCGCATCCAAAAGCTGTTGACCTTGGCCTGCTGGGCCGCACGGTATTCGGCCGTCAGTTCCTCGTAGTGCTCGAGGTCGTAGCGCATCTCGTCGATGGTCTGGTAGCGGTTGCGCGGGTCGGGCTGGGTGGCACGCTCGATGATGGTCTGCAGGCCGTCGGAGAGCTGCGGGTTCCAGTCGCGGATGGGTTTTAGGGTGAAGTCGACCACGTTGCGCCCGCTCTCGTTCTTGCGCATGCGCGGGACGTGGCCGGTGACCAGTGAATACAGGGTGGTGCCCAAGGCATAGACGTCGGCACGCGTGTCAACGGGGGTTGTGCGATGCACCTCGGGGTCAACCTGCTCAGGCGCGCCGTAGCCCGCCGTGCCAATGACGCGGTCGTCACTGGGGCCGGTGGGCAGCAGCTCCATCGAGATGCCGAAGTCGATGAGCTTGACCGAGCCGTCGTCGCGCAGCATCACGTTCGAAGGCTTGAGGTCGCGGTAGACCACGGGGTGGCCTGCGGGCGGGTGGATGTTGTGCAGGTAGCCCAGCACGTCGCAGAGCTGGATGCCCCAGTCCACCACCTCTTCCTGCGAGAAGGGCTCGCCCTGCTCGCGCAGCACCTTCGAGAGCGCGGTGCCGTTCACGTAGTCCATGACCACGAAGATGGACGAACCGGTGTCGATGATGTCGACCACGCGCGGGATTGCCTGGTGGTCCAGGCGCTTCATGAAGTTGGCCTCGTCGATGATGGCCTGGCGGTTTGCCTGCGCCTGGCGTCCTGCCGCGCTGGGCTTGATCTCCTTTACCGCCCAGAGCTTGTCGAGGCGCCGGTCGCGCCCCAGCCACACGTTTGACATGCCGCCCTTGCCGATGGCGGCGATGATCTCGTATTTGTTGTCGACGACGCGACCGATTCCCGCCTCAGGCATCAGGCATCACACCCTTCCACCATCGTGGGGAGGTCGTCCTCGTCGGGGTCGGATGCGGACTCAACCATGGTGGGCAGATCGTCTTCGTCTGATGCAGATTCCACCATCGTTGGGAGGTCGTCCTCGTCTGCAACTGCTGACTCGACCATGGTGGGGAAGTCATCTTCATCCGCAGCTGCAGATTCGACCATGGTTGGGAGGTCGTCCTCGCTAGCTGCGGATCCCACCATGGCGGGAAGATCATCCTCATAAGATCCAGTGGATTCAACCATCGTGGGCAAGTCATCTTCACCAGCTGCAGTGGACTCAACCATCGTTGGCAAGTCATCTTCGCTAGCTGCGGATTCCACCATGGTTGGCAGGTCATCCTCATCAGCCGCAAACTCGACCATGGTGGGAAGGTCATCCTCATCGGACGTCGATTCAACCATCGTTGGCAGGTCGTCCTCGTCCGCCACTGCAGACTCCACCATAGTTGGCAGGTCATCCTCGTCCGCAGCTAGACCCGCAGACGCAGCCTGTCCGGCGCCAGCCATGGACACAGCGTCCAGCTCCGCATGTGCCGCAACCGCTTCGCCAGGGCCCACCAGGTCTCCCGAGAAGCACAGCACTGTGAGGTTGTCCTTCTCGCCCTGCGCTATGTCCTGCTCAATCAGCGTCTCGCATGCCGCGCCAAGAGCGGCCTCATCGTGATAGTCAAGCGACTGGAACAGTCGCTTCACACCCTCGTTACCAGCGCGTTTGTAGGCACCGTCGCAGCAGATAACCAGCAGGCTGTCGGGAGCGTAAGCGCCCTCGTAAAAGACCGGCTTCAGCACGCGCTCGGTGCCCACCGACTGAAGGATCACGTTCTTCGGCTGGCGCGCGGCCTCTTCGGCGGTAATCTCCCCCGCCGCCAGCTTCTTGGCCACCAGGGTCTGGTCTTGGGTGATCTGCTCGAAGAACACGCGGTTCATGTGGTAGGCACGACAGTCGCCCACGTGGCCAGCCAGATACCTACCGCCACATGCGATGATGCCGGTGAAGGTGGTGCCCAGGCTTCCGCCGACCTTTGCCCCGTGGGCGCGAATCAGGTCGTTGAGGCTCTGCAGGTGTGCGCCCCACACCGCGCGTACCAGGCCAAAGTCAAAACCGGCCTGCGCGTCCATCCCCTCGATGAGCGCGGGCAGCTCCTGCTCAAACCACGTGACGAAGCGATTGATGACCGTGGACGAGGCGACGTTACCGCGCGAAAGGCCACCCACGCCATCGCAGACAATGGCCATGAGCACCTCGCCGAAGGGGCCGTAGCCTACTTCGATGCAGCAGGCATCCTCGTTTTCGCGCTTGCGCGTGCCCGCGTTTGTTCGCGCTGCCAGATATGCCACAGTCTCTCACACTCCATGTTGTGGTATGGATTGCCAGATACTCAACATACTGTCATGCGCATAAGACGTTGCACATCGTCCAAAAGGATGATGTTGGCTATAAGGAAGGCCATTTACCTGCGCTTTTAAAGCACTGCCAACACGGCAATCGTACCCATGTGCAACGGGGACGGTCCTCGCTGCACATCCGCGTGAAACGGGGACGGTCCTCGCTTCGGGTGGCATGCACTGGTCCGCCCCCTCGTCCCGATTCCGGCCTTTCGTGCGGACGAGTCGCCCACTGGTACGCGCCGGCGGCCGCAATCTGCCACGCGCGCGAGGACCGTCCCCGATTCACACGGGTGTGAAACGGGGACCGTCCCCGATTCCGATGGACCGGAAACAAGGACCGTCCCCGACTCTCGTCAGGCGCAGGTGAGACAGCGTGCAAGGCGTTACAGTACCATTGATATCAAGGAGCGGAGGGGCGTATGAAGTTCAAATATGCACGTATACAGGGTAGAGACCTTGCCTCAAACACCATGCATCCTGCCGGAATCTTTGGCATGTGCGTGCGCCTCATCCAACAGGGAGTCATGGACGAGGAGGACGCGGCACTCTACCGCGAAATCGACTCGTGGTTTGTCGAGTGCCTCCCCTTCCCCGAACCGTGCCAGCGGAAGGAAAAGGTCGCCTGCTTCTTCAAGCTTGAGAACGCCGACCTCATGCTGCGCATGCTCAACCCCGCAATGTGGTTGCTCAGCAAGTACAACGTGCCCTTCTACATGGTGTATACCAACACTCCCGGCGAGATTGTCTACGAGGACGAGTACCAGATTGCCGTGAAGATCGACGAGGACATTCCCGTGGTTGAGTACCATCACGAATGGGCCGGATCGGGTGGTAGCTTATGACGTACACGATTGCCAAAGACGGCAGCGCCCTGACCGTGCGCATTATCGGGCGGCTAGATGTCAACTCGTCCCCCGTGCTCGATAAGGCACTCAGCCCCGAACTCGACGGAATCACCGACTTCACCATCGACTTTGCCCAGGTGGAGTGCGTCACAAGCATGGGTCTGAGGCTTCTGCTCTCGTGGCAGAAGCGCATGTTCAAGCAGGGCGACATGCACATAGTCAACGTGTCGGAAGGGATCATGACCCTCTTCGACGAAACGGGCTTCACCGAGATCATCGACATCCAGCCCGCACAGTCTGGTTAAGAGAGGAAACTAAGGGACACGCCCTTTTTGCCCCGCGGGGTAAAAAGGGCGTGTCCCTTAGTTTCCGCCTTGCGCTATGGGCGGCACTTCTTAGTAGTAGTCCACCACGTCAATCATCGACAGCAGGTAGTCCTGGTCAATCACACGGCCGCGCGCCAGCTCGGCTGCCGCCACGATGGACATCCAGTTCTGGATGTAGGCCATGCTGCAGCCCTGACGCTCGCAGTACGTGCGCAGGTACTTCTCGGCAATCTCCTGCTCGCCGCCCAGCATCAGGTGCAGGTAGGTGGTGGCGCAGTCGGCACCGCCGTTGCCCTGGGTGGCATGCGCCCAGTCGCACACGCACATGCTGCCGTTCTCGCGCACGATGATGTTGGAGGGCACGAAGTCGCCGTGGCACACCTTGGTGTGGTTGGGCATGCCATCAAGGCGCACCAGCAGCTCATAGCGCGTGGCCTCGCCAATGATGTCGGGAATGCTCTCGATCATGCGCTTGTACTTGTCCTTCTGGCGGTTCATCAGCGGGTTCTTGTGCGAGTGAATGGCCAGCTCAAGCTCCACGAACTTGTCCATGCGCTCGACGTCGGGATCCTCGTTGATCAGCTGGCGCAGGGTCTTGCCCTCCACCTTGCGGGTGTTGATGGCCCAGCTGGCGCCCGTCTTGCCCACCTCAATCAGCTCGGGCACGTCGATGCCGGCCTGGTCGGCGCGGGCGAGGTTGAGCGCCTCGTTGAGAATGTCGGCCGCCGGCTTATTGCCGTTGAACACCTTGATAACCGAGTCGCCGCAGTCATAGACCACCTTGTTGTGACGCTCGACGATAACCTGCTTATCCTTAGGAAGCTTCATGGCTTTGCTCCTTCGCTGCCAAATGCCTTGTGTGCGTCAACCTTAGTCTTCGTAGCTCGAGGCCGGACGGTCGTAGTAGGCGTCGAGGTACAGCTCGCGGATCTCGGAAATGAGCGGGTAGCGCGGGTTGGCGCCGGTGCACTGGTCGTTGAAGGCCTGCTCGCTCATCTCGTCGAGGGTATCCAGGAAGTACTGCTCGTCCACACCGAAGTCCTTGATGGTGGGCTTCACACCAACGTGGGCCTTCAGCTCCTCGATGCCGGCGACGAAGTTCTCGAACACCTCGTCGTCGTTAGCGCCGGTGAATCCGCAGGCACGGCCGAACTCGGCGTAGCGAGCCTTGGCGTGCGGATACTGGTACTGGCTGAAGGTGCCCATCTTGGTGGGACGCTCGGCCGCGTTGTAGCGCATGACGCGGGTGAGGATGACGGCGTTGGCCCAGCCGTGCGGGATGTGGTGGAAGGCGCCCAGCTTGTGCGCCATGGAGTGGTTGACGCCCAGGAAGGCGTTGGCGAAGGCCATGCCGGCCAGGCAGGAGGCGTTGGCCATGTGGTCGCGGGCCTCGAGGTCGTTGGGGTCGTCGTAGGCGCGGGCCAGGTACTTGAACACGAGCTTGCCGGCGCGCAGGGCGAGGCCGTCGGTGTAGTCGCTCGCCATGATCGAGACGTAGGCCTCGAGGGCGTGGGTGAGGACGTCGACGCCGGAGGCGGAGGTGAGGCCCTTGGGCTGGCTCATCATGTTGTCGGTGTCGACGATGGCCATGTCGGGCAGCAGCGTGTAGTCGGCCAGCGGCCACTTGATGCCGGTCTCGGCGTCGGTGATGATCTCGAACGGGGTGACCTCGGAGCCGGTGCCGCACCTCGTGGGGATGGCGACGAAGTAGCACTTGGAGCCGAGCTCGGGGAAGGTGAAGATGCGCTTGCGGATGTCCATGAAGTCCATGGCCATGTCC
>CACXFC010000110.1 GCA_902766835.1 uncultured Coriobacteriaceae bacterium
GGGACACTCCTGCCGGAGGCGTTTGTCCCAAGTGGGACACTTCTGCCGGAGGCGTTTGTCCCACTTGCGGGCGGGGTGGGGCGTGCCTCCCGGCGCACGTCACTTCGCAAGCCGTTTCTTACACTTCGTGCCCCGCACCGGAAAAGGCGTGTCCCGTGTGGCAATTGTGTCCACAGGCGGGCGTATACTCTAACTTGAGAATCGACGCTTTCAGATTGTGGGGATGCAATGCAGGTCAGGGCCTTTCACGGAGTTAACCTTACGGGCTGGTTGACGCTCGAGCCATGGGTGACCCCCGAGCTCTTCGCCGACTCCGGCGCGCTGGACGAGCCCACGCTCGTCACCTCGCTGGGGCGCAAACGTTATCAGGCCTTGGTGCAGCGCCATCGCGATGAGTTCATCTCGCAGGCCGACTTCACCCAGATCGCCGCGCGCGGCTTCAACGCCGTGCGCCTGCCCGTCCCCTGGTACGTCCTGGGCCACAAGAAGGCGGAGCAGGGTCCCTTCCTCAGCTGCATCGAGTACGTGGACAACGCCTTCAACTGGGCGGAGGAGGTTGGCCTGAGCGTGCTTCTGGTCATGGCCGTCTCGCCGGGCAGCGCCGAGGAGTACAACGCCATCACGCGCTACCAGGTCAGCTTCAAGGACTACCGCGACGACCTGCTTGGCGTGGTCGAGGCGCTGGCCCGCCGCTATGCCTCGCGCGTCGGCTTCTTGGGCATCGAGGTGGCAGACGACCCGGTCATCCAGCAGCGCCATTGGCTCTCGGTGTCCGACGGCGTGCCCCTGCATTCCCTGCGCAACTACTACCGCGACGCCTACGAGGCTATTCGTGCCGAGGCGGGGGAGGATGCCCTGGTGGTGCTGCCTGACGGAGGGCGTCCCTCGCTGTGGCGCGGCTTCATGGCGCGCGACACCTACCAGAACGTGTGGCTCGACTGCCACCTGTTCCACCACACAGACCACGTTGACGCTGCCGGTCCCTCGGCCGTGCGCAAGCTGGTGGACAAGTCGCGGCAGTACCTGAGCAAGGCGCGCAAGTGTGGCCTGCCGGTTATGGTGGGCAAATGGTCCGCGTCGCTGCCCTACGCCGATGCCATGATGACGCCCGAGGGCCAGATTGCCCTCGCCCGCGTGTACGTTTCCGAGCAGCTCTCCGCCTTTGTGGACAGCCCGGGCTGGTTCTTCCAAACCTGGAAGACGTCGGGGAGGCTGGTTGGCTGGGACGCGCGCGTGGCACTTGCCACCTTCGAGCGCAGGATGCTCGACTAATGGCGGGGCAGGGCCTGCTCTCGGTGGTCGGCACACCCATCGGCAACCTCGCCGATGCTGCGCCGCGCGTGATTGACACACTTGCCTCATCGGACGTGATCCTCTGCGAGGACACGCGGGTTACCGCGCGGCTGCTCGCACACTTTGGCATTCGCGTGCCTCTCAAGCGCGCCGACGAGAACGTCTTGGCCAGCAGGATCGAGGCAACGCTCGAGCGGTTGGCGGCAGGCGAGCACGTGTCGTTTGTGTCTGACGCCGGCATGCCGGGTGTCTCCGACCCGGGGCAGCGCCTGGTAGATGCCGCGCTCAGCGCCGGGTATCGCACGGAGGTCATCCCCGGCCCCTCGGCGGTGACCTGCGCGCTGGTGGCCAGCGGGCTTCCCATGGAGCACTTCTTCTTCGAGGGCTTCCTGCCGCGCAAGAGGGGTGCCATCGCCGCACGGCTGCAGGAGCTTGCCCCCATTCCCGGCGCGCTGGTGTTTTACGAGTCGCCGCACCGCGTAGGCACAACGCTTTCCGTGATGGCCGAGGTGTTTCCGCAGCGCCGTGTGGCGCTGGTGCGCGAGCTTACCAAGCTGCACGAGGAAGTGGTCCGCGGGCTTACCGGCGAGGTGGCGCAGGAGATTGCCGCGCGCGACGAGGTGCGCGGCGAGTGCGTGGTGGTGCTGGAGGGTCCCGTGGCAGGGGAGAGCGCGCCTGCGCAGGCGGCACCAGCCCGCTCGCTCGACGAAGCCATAGCCGAGGGCTTGGAGGCTGGCGAGAGCAAGACCCGCCTGGCCAAGCGCCTCGCCCGCGAGCTGGGCCTTTCCCGAAGCGATATCTACGACCGCATCGTCTCGCTAGCAGAATAGTGTGCCCTGCGGCCGGTTTGCGCACATGCGTGTGCCCCGGGGTCGGTTCTTGCGGCACATCCGTGTGCGCTTTTGCAAAAGCGCAC
>CACXFC010000111.1 GCA_902766835.1 uncultured Coriobacteriaceae bacterium
CATCGACTTCTTCAGAGGCAAGCGGATGGACGACGACCAATTCCACAAGCATTTTGCCGGGCTCACCTTTGACTACACGGCCAAGCCACAAAGAATCGCCCGCACACTACTGCGAAGGGTCGAAGAGTACGCACATGGATCGAACTACCCAGTACAGTTCAACCGCGACGAGCTGACCGTAGAGCACGTCATACCTAAGCATCCTGAGATTGACGACCTGAGAGCGTGGATTGGCAATGATGTCGATGCGGATGATTTCGACTCTAAGCGCTTCACCGACCAGACCATAAAGAGTGTCGGGAACCTAGCCTTGCTGTTCCAACCCGAAAACACCTCAGCCGGCAATGATAATTATGCCAGCAAGATTTCCGTCTATACGAGCCCCATGAAGGGCAAGGGCGGGAAGGATAGGGGCATACCTCGTGATCACTTCAAGCTCATTGAAGGGATACTGGCGGACAACCCTATATGGTTTGACGGAAAGTCTGTGCAAACGAGGTGCGAGACGTTGGCCAAGATTGCAGTGGCGGCGTGGTCATAAGCAATGCCTGAGAAAGGCTCGTGAAAACCAGTTCAGATAGGACTCTTCGAACAGCGGCTTGATCCTGTCCGGCCTTTGATCTATGATTTATCCCACAACTTAACAGTCCACAGCAGCTAAGGAGAAACGTGGACGAGAAGACGATTAAGGTCGCCGAGCTCTTCGCGGGCGTCGGCGGGTTTAGGCTCGCGCTTGACGGATACCACGACCCGTCACACCCCGAGTGGGACATGCCGGCGGCAGGCAACTTCAAGACCGTGTGGGCAAACCAGTGGGAGCCGCCAGGCACCGACGCCAAGCAGTTCGCCTGGCGCTGCTACGAGGAGCGCTTCGGGAAGGGCTCCTGCGTCAACGAGGACATCGCCGTAGCGCTCGACAGGTACGAGGCGGGCGAGCTGGACATCCCCGACGTGGACATGGTGGTGGGTGGCTTCCCCTGCCAGGACTACTCCGTGGCGCGTCCGCTCTCGCAGTCGGGCGGCATCGAGGGCGAGAAGGGCGTGCTCTGGTGGTCGATCTACCGCTTCCTGCAGCTGAAGTCGCCGAAGTACTGCCTCTTCGAGAACGTGGACCGGTTGCTCAAGAGTCCCGCAAGGCAGCGCGGGCGCGACTTCGCCATCATCCTCTCCTGCCTGGCCAACCTCGGATACTCGGCCGAGTGGCGCGTGGTCAACAGCGCCGAGTACGGCTTCCCCCAGAGGAGGAAGCGCGTCTTCATCTACGCCGAGCTCGGGGCCGAGGAGTGGGACCTCGAGGACAGGCTGACCAGCGGCGTCATGGGCCGAGCGCTGCCCATCAAAGCGCCCGAGCGCACCAGACAGATGCTCGTGCCCGACGACGCCTACGTGGCCACGCAGGAGTTCAACCTGGGCGGCAAGGCAAGCCCCTTCGAGACGGCGGGCGCCATGCAGGACTTCGTCTGCGCGACGGCCAAGGTGGTCGAGGACTTCCAAGGGCCACGCAAGACGCTGGGGGACGTGCTCATCCCCGAGGGCGAGGTGCCGGAGGCCTACTTCGTGCCCGAGGAGCAGCTGGAGCGCTGGCGCTACCTCAAGGGCGCAAAGCGCGAGCCGCGCGTGGACAAGCGGACCGGCCATGCCTACTTCTACAGCGAGGGGGCCATGGCCTTCCCCGACCTGCCGGAGAACCCGAGCAGGACGATCCTCACCGGCGAGGGCGGCTCCGGAGCCTCGCGCTTCAAGCACATCGTGCGGTGCGAGAGCGGGCGCTACCGCAGGCTCGTACCCGACGAGCTGGACCAGCTACAAACCTTCCCCAGGGGCTGGACCGATGTGGGCATGACCGATGGGCGAAGGGCATTCTGCATGGGGAACGCACTAGTCGTTGGTGTACCGCATTTAATAGCCAAAGAGATAAATCCCAACCGAGCGCTGGCCAACGCATTGGATGGCTCCCTTTTATAAAGAACCAATCAGCCGTATACGTCCAATTTCGTGCAGCAAAGTACGTAGAGGCAACGTATCTGGCATCAAATTGTAAATCTGAAAAAAGTAACAAGTCGTTTGGTGGAGAGAACAACCTCAGCCCCAAACGCTGGACCACCAGCATCTCTCTCAAACTATTCTGCCGCGCGCGCACCGCATCCGCCGCCGTCCCGATGCTTGCGTCTCCGTGCTCGCACGCGCCGGTCCGCGTCACGTGCGCCGTACGGGCGGCAGAAGCTGTAGACGGTAACGTCTCTTACCGAGGATGAGGTAAGGAGTACTTCCCGTCGGCGGTAAGCAGATTTTCCCAGGGCCCGGTAATCACTATTTCCCGCGTTGCGGTGCGCACTTCTTCCCACATCCCGGTGACGAGAATTACCAAGCGGATTGACGGGAGGAGGCTTCATCTGCGCATCCTAGCGGTCGTGTCCGACCAAAGACCGACCGC
>CACXFC010000112.1 GCA_902766835.1 uncultured Coriobacteriaceae bacterium
ATGCCTTTGCTCATCAGGACGATGAGCTGAGGTGACTCAAGACCGCGATCCCGCAGGTCGAAGGCGAGGTCTACGCCCGTGCAACCGGCGCCGCCCGACCCTGCGAGCCATGTCATGAGTTCCCGCTCGCGTGCCGGTGCATTCTCGGGAAGGTGGAAGCCCTTCCTCACCGAGCTTCTGTCTATGCAGACCTGCAGGTCGAAGCCGGGCTCTCCCGCCAAGGGAATCTCTAGGTACACGACGGGCATTGCCGTCCCGCAGGCGCAGGAGCCAAAGGCCTGGCGCGCGAGCGGAGCGTAACGCTCGCCCAGGAGCGCGGGGGTTCGATCACCGATGTCCATGAGTTGCCAGAGGAGGTCGTAGCGGTCGAGGTGTGACATGCGGGAGCCTTTCGTGTCTGCCGTTTCCCTGTCATTCTATCGTGAGGGTCCACCGTTCATTCGAGAGCCCGACCCACAAGGTTTCGAGTGCACAAACATCAGACCTGCAGGCCGAGTGGTGCGCTACCCTTAGTGACCGTAAAGAAGGCCCGTTACGAGGGAGTCCATCATGACCTATGGAATCGGCACCAATTGCGTGCAGGCAGGCTATCGTCCCGGCGACGGCGAGCCGAGGCAGGTGCCCATCATTCAATCCACCACCTTCAAGTACGACACGTCCGAGCACATTGGTCAGCTCTTTGACCTTGAGGCTCCCGGATACTTCTATACGCGCCTTCAGAATCCCACCAACGACTACGTTGCCGCCAAGATCGCTGCTCTGGAGGGTGGTACTGCCGGCATGCTGACCAGCTCGGGCCAGGCTGCCAACTTCTTTGCGGTCTTCAACATCGCCGAGGCGGGAAGCCACGTGGTGGCATGCTCTGCCATCTATGGTGGCACCTTCAACCTGCTGTCCGTGACGATGGCCAAGATGGGCATCGAGACCACGTTCGTGAGCCCCGACTGCACGCGCGAGGAGCTCGACGCGGCCTTCCGCCCCAACACCAAGTGCGTGGTGGGCGAGACGATCGCCAACCCTGCGCTCGCCGTGCTCGACATCGAGATGTTCGCGCAGGCCGCCCACGACCACGGCGTGCCGCTGATCGTGGACAACACCTTCCCCACGCCCGTTAACTGCCGTCCCATCGAGTGGGGCGCCGACATCGTCACCCACTCCACCACCAAGTACATGGATGGCCATGGCGTGGGCGTGGGCGGCGCCATCGTCGACTCGGGCAACTTCGACTGGATGGCCCATGCCGACAAGTTCCCGGGCCTCACCACGCCCGACGAGAGCTACCACGGCATCGTGTACGCCGAGAAGTTTGGCAAGGAGGGCGCCTTCATCACCAAGGCAACCTCGCAGCTCATGCGCGACTTTGGCTCCATCCCCAGCCCGCAGAACGCCTTCTACCTGAACATGGGCCTCGAGAGCCTGCACGTGCGCATGCCGCGCCACTGCGCGAACGGCCAGGCCATGGCGGAGTTCCTCTCCGCGCATCCGCGCATCGAGAGCGTGAGCTATCCCAACCTTGCCGGCGACAAGTACTACGACCTTGCCCAGAAGTATCTGCCGAACGGCGGCTGCGGCGTGGTGAGCTTCTGCGTGGCGGGCGGTCGTGCTGCCGCCGAGAAGTTCATGGCGGGCCTCAAGATTGCGGCCATCGAGACGCATGTGGCCGACGCGCGCACCTGCTGCCTGCATCCTGCCAGCTCGACGCATCGCCAGATGAGCGACGAAGAGCTGGTGGCGGCCGGTGTCATGCCCAACATGGTGCGCCTGTCGTGTGGCCTTGAGGATGCTGCCGACCTCATTGCCGACGTGGAGCAGGCGCTGGCCCAGCTCGACTAGGCACGAACAGCAATTAAGGGACACGCCCTTTTTTGCCCCGCGGGGCAAAAAAGGGCGTGTCCCTTAATTGCCCCCAGCGCACGTTTGCACGTTGTTTGCGGTTACCACTTTTGGCACGCGGAAAAACCCGCAGACAAGCGTGCTTGTCTGCGGATCGCGCAGCGCCAGGCGCAATTAGGCGAAAACGAGCATCCCCGAAACGCAGACAACGCGCGATTCGGCACCCGGAGCCTCGCGAAAACCGCAGACAATAGTCCGAATCAGCATCTCCGGCGCCCCGACATATGTCCGTCCTCGGGCCCATGCATGTTGTCTGCGGTTTTCAGGCGCACCGGAACGTCGAAATGAACGTTGTCTGCGTTTTGGGTACCCCCATTTGCGTGTATATTGGCCGACGGAACACAGAACCGCAGACAACGCTTATTGTCTGCTGGTTTTTCCGCGTGCCAAAAGTGGAAACCGCAGACAACGTTCGAACAGACGAGATGTAACCCTTCCAGCGGCATTTGTGTCGCGGGAGGGGTGTATGCTCTTAGAGCACGACGCGTTGCTCAAGGAGGTTCCATGGCTCAGATCAAATGCCCCCATTGCGGGATGCTCATTGATGTCGACCCTTCGAAGGTGGAAGACCTTGCGCGCCAGCTGCGCGACGACCTGTTCTCCCACGATCTTGAGGCGCGCCTGTCCGAGCTCGGCCAGCTGCACGACGCGCAGATCAAGACCGCGCGCGAGGAGGAGCGGCGCGAGGCAGACCGTCGTGTGGCCAAGGCGGGCGAGCAGGTGGCCCAGCTCCAGGCAAAGCTCGACGCCGCAGAGCGCGAGCAGCAGCTGGCCGTGCAGCGCGAGCAGACGAAGGCGGCCGAAGAGCAGGCGTCGCTGCAGCGGAAGCTCGGCGAAGAGCGTCTGGCAGCCCAGGCGAAGGCCGCGCAAGCGGCCGACGAGGCCCGCCAGCGCGAAGCGAACCTGAACGAAGAGGTCTCCCGCCTGAAGGCGCAGCTCTCCGCGCAGGAAGAGACGCTCAAGGCACAGTCCGAGGCTGAGGTGCTGCGCGCAACGGCCCAGCTCGAGCGTTCATGCGGGGAGCTGCAGGCGCAGCTTAAGGTCGAGCAGGCCAATGGGGAGAAGGCCCAGGCAGACCTCCGCGAGGAGATGGCCCGCCGCGAGGAAGAGCTGCAGCGCCATGTCGCCGAGCAGCTGGCTGCCAAAGACGAGCGCATCGTGCAGTACCAGGAAGACATCAAGCGTCTGCGCGACTACCGCATGAGCCTTTCGACCAAGCTCATTGGCGAGTCGCTCGAGCGCCACTGCGAGAGCGAGTTCAATCGCATCCGCATGCAAGCCTACCCAAACGCCACCTTCGAGAAGGACAACGAGGCCGTGGGCGGCACCAAGGGCGACTTCATCTTCCGCGACTTTGACGAGGAGGGCAACGAGCTGCTCTCCATCATGTTCGAGATGAAGAACGAGGAGGAGCAGTCTGCCGCGTCGAGCCGCAAGCGCAACGAGGACCACTTCAAGAAGCTCGACAGCGACCGCACCAAGAAGAACTGCGAGTATGCTGTGCTGGTGTCCACGCTCGACCCCGAGAACGACTTCTACAACGCCGGCATCGCCGACGTCTCGTGGCAGTATCCCAAGATGTTCGTGGTGCGCCCGCAGTGCTTCACCACCATCATCGGCCTGCTGAAGGCGGCCGCGCTTTCGGCGCACCCGTACAAGATGCAGCTCGAGCGTGCCAAGCAGGAGGAGATTGACGTCACCAGGTTTGAAGAGCGCGTCACCAAGATCGTTGATGGCATAGACAACGATTACCGCCGGGCCGCAAAGAACTACGAGACGGCCGAGAAGGACATCGATGCCATCATCGCTAAGCTCCAGCACCTCAAGGCGCAGCTGGGAACGGCTGCAAAGCACTTCAACACAGCGGTGAATCGCAGCGAGCGGCTCGCCATCAAGCGCCTTACGTACGGCAACCCCACCATGAAGGCCGCCTTTGCCGAGGCACATGAGGCTGCGGAGCTCGACGACGCAACCGATGAGCTCCCTGCCGACACAGACGAGCCCATCAGCCCGGACGCCCTGGAATAGGAGGCGCAAATGGGTCCTCAGGAGCGCTTGGCGCAAGGCATTGCCCGCAAGGCACACGGCAACGCCATCAATCCCAAGACCGGCGAGGTCTACATCACCCATCCCGAGTATGTGGCCTCGCAGGTGAGCGGTGATGAGGCCAAGGCGGTGGCCTGGCTGCACGACGTGGTGGAAGACACGCGGCTCACCCTCGATGACCTGCGTGCGGCGGGGCTCTCGGAGGAAGTGGTGCGTGGGGTTGACGCCATGACCCACCGCGTGGGGGAAGACTACCTGAGCTTCGTGCGCAGGGCTGCGGCAGACCCGCTGGCGCGCGTGGTGAAGGAGGCCGATGTGCGGCACAACCTCAACCTTGGCCGCATACCCCGCCCCACGGAGCGCGATCTTGAGCGCATGCGGGTGAAGTACCTGCCAGCTCTGCGCATCCTGCAAGAATGCGCAGATGAAACGGGCCATGCCTCCTAGCCCTCCCAGCGATACAGCTTTGAACAGATGTCAATAATTAATTGAACATCCCTACCGTTCCCTTGCCGCCTGCGACCGTTCGCTACCTACACCGAACAGGGTTCTCCGATTGGAGAATAGCCAACGGTCGCCGCGCATCCGTGCCGTAACGTTATTCCGACTTGGCACAAGAACGAATGGGGGTCTCGATGGCGGAAGATATACGCAAAGAGACAATTCACTGCGACTCAACCAACAAGGTTACACAGCTTAACGGCTATATTTGGTGGCCCGAGGAAGATGTGAGGCCCAAGGCGGTGGTTCAGTTGGTGCACGGCATGGCCGAGCACATCAGCCGCTACGACGAGTTTGCCCGCTTCCTCAACAGCAAGGGGTTCGTGGTATTTGGCCACGATCACATCGGTCATGGCAAGAGCGTCGCCTCGCGTGACGAGTGGGGCTGCCTGCCTGCCGATGGCGGCATGGACATACTGGTGGAGGACACGCACCGCGTGCGCACCGAGGCGCTGGCCCGCATCTCGGGCGCCTATGGCGTGCTGCCGCCGCTGTTCCTCTTCGGGCATTCGATGGGCAGCTTCGTGGTGCGCGCCTACCTCGCGCGGCATGCCTATGGCCTGTCGGGTGCCATCATCTGCGGCACGGGCTTCATGCCGCCCAACACCTCTGCGGTGGGCAACGCGGTGGCACGCCTGATTGCGCACCTTCGTGGCGATGGCTACCACAGCAAGCTCCTGCACAACATGGGCGTTGGCGGCTACGCAAAGGACATCGAGGACGCCGAGACCGAGCTCGACTGGCTCTCGCACAACAAGGAGAACGTTGCGGCATACATGGCCGACGACGAGTGCGGCTTCATGTTCTCGGCAGGCGGCTACGCGACCGTTACCAGCCTGATGCGCTACGTATGCTCGCCCGAGTGCGTTGCGGCCTATCCCAAGGATCTCCCGCTGCTCTACATCGCAGGCACCGAAGACCCGGTGGGCGAGTGCGGCGAGGGCGTGAGCAAGGCTGCCGACCTCGCGCATGCGGCTGGCGTTACCGACGTGCGTTGCCGCCTCTACGCCGGCATGCGCCACGAGATTCTCAACGAACGCGGCAAGCAGGTGGTGTTTGACGACATCGCCAGCTGGATGGAAGGCTATCTCAAATGAGCGAGCAGGGTGGCGCCAAGTATGTAGTGGCACTGGATCAGGGGACGACCTCCTCCCGCGCGGTGCTGGTTGACCACGACGGCAAGATGGTCGATGTGGTGCAGCGCGAGTTCACGCAGATCTACCCCAAGCCGGGCTGGGTCGAGCACAACCCGCAGGAGATTCTGTTCTCGCAGCTGGGAAGCCTGACCGAGCTTTTGCAGCGCCATGGCCTGGGTGCCCGTGACATCGCGTGCATCGGCATCGACAACCAGCGCGAGACCACCATCGTCTGGGACCCGTCCACCGGCGAGCCGGTGTGCAACGCCATCGTGTGGCAGTGCCGCCGCACCGCATCCATGATCGAGGAGCGCTGCTCCGATCCTGAGGTGGCGGCCAAGATCCAGGAGAAGACGGGCCTTCTTCCCGACGCGTACTTCTCGGCAAGCAAGATTGCCTGGATCTTGGAGAACGTGCCGGGTGCGCGCGAGCGTGCCGAGGCCGGTGAGCTGCTGTTTGGCACGGTCGACACGTGGCTGGTCTGGGTGCTGACGGGCGGGCTGGTGCATGCCACCGACGTCACCAACGCAAGCCGCACGATGCTCTACAACATCCACGAGGGCTGCTGGGACCAGTGGCTGCTCGACCTCTTCGACATTCCCGCAAGCATGATGCCCGAGGTGCGTCGCTCGTCGGGCAGCTTTGGCGAGACCAGCTATCCGGGCGTGCCGGCGGGCATCCCCATCACGGGCGTGGCGGGCGACCAGCAGTCGGCCCTGTTTGGCCAGTGCTGCTTTGAGGCGGGCCAGGCGAAGAACACCTACGGCACGGGCTGCTTCCTGCTGCTGCACACCGGCGCCGAGGCCTGCGCCTCGAAGAACAGTCTGGTTACCACCATTGCCGCAAGCGCGCCGGACGTCGACCACACCGAGTACGCGCTTGAGGGAAGCGTCTTTGTGGCAGGTGCCGTCATCCAGTGGCTCCGCGACGAGCTGGGGCTCATCCGCGACGCGGGCGAGACCGAGTACCTGGCCAACAGCGTGGCCGACAACGGCGGCGTCTACATCGTGCCGGCCTTCACCGGCCTAGGCGCGCCGTACTGGGCTGCCGACGCGCGCGGCACCATCACGGGTCTCACGCGCGGCGCAAACCGCGCCCATGTGGTGCGCGCGGCGCTTGAGTCGCTGGCCTACCAGTCGGCCGACCTCGTGCGGGCAATGGAGGCGGACGCCGGCGCACCCATCACCACGCTGAACGTGGACGGCGGAGCCAGCCGCAACAACTTCCTCATGCAGTTCCAGGCAGACCTGTTGGGCTGCGAGCTGCGTCGTCCGCAGAACATCGAGACCACGAGCCTCGGCGCTGCCTATCTTGCAGGCTTGGCTGTGGGCTTCTGGAGCGGTACCGCCGAGCTGCGCGCCCTGCGCACCACCGACGACGTCTTCACGCGCAAGATGGACCTCTCGCAGGTCGAGGGCTATCTTGCAGGTTGGAAGGAAGCCGTCCGCAGAACGCTCTAGCGCTCGTCTATACTCTTCTCGTCATTGATGCTTGCCTTGCCCCGTGGGGCAGGGCAAGCATGCTGTTTGCAAAGAAGGGGCGCACATGATGGGTCGAGGTCGTCACGTACGGGACGCAAGTCTTGCGCCAGCAGCTTCGCATCGAACGCTTCGCATCGCTGACCTGCTGTTCTGCGCTCTGTTTGCCCTTTCGGTGGCGGTGGGGAGCCGCATCATCTTCACCAATGGTGTGGTGGGCACGATAGACGAGACCGCCCTTGCTCCCATTGGTGCGGGAACCGTTGCCCTGTTTGCCGCCTGCTTCTGCGTCACCGCGCTTGTCCTGCATTGGCTGCGCAGGCACGAGGAGGCGGTCCTTGGGGTGTTTGCGGGAGAGCCGGGCGAACCCGTGCGTGTGAAGCCGCTGCTTGTGACGGCGCTCGTGCTGCTTGTTGCGTGGTCTCCCTACCTTCTGGCGCTCTGCCCGGGCGCCATCCTGCCCGACACCACCGGCTCCATAGACCAGATCTTGGGCTACATGCCCCTGTCGAGCCACCATCCCGTGGTGTTCACCCTGCTTCTGGGCCTGTTCATGAAGGCGCCCATTCCCGTGGGCATCACCGGCAAGGTGTATCTCTTCTCGCTCTTTCAGGCCAGCTGCCTTGCGCTGACCATGGCCTACCTGCTGCTTTGGCTGCGCAAGCGCGGCTTGGGGGGCATCGGCTGCGCCTTGGCCTTTGTCTACGTTGCCTTCGTGCCCGTCTTTCCCGTGTATGCGATGAGCGTGCAGAAGGACACCCTCTTCTCGGTGTTCGCGGTGCTGCTCTCGCTGCGTCTGGCCGAGTTTGGCGCCCAGGATGGCGAGGACGAGCAGTCCCTGGGGCTGCGCGAGGTGGCGCTTGTCCTTTTGATGGTGGGCGTGGCAGTCATGCGGGGCAACGGCATGCTGGCTGCGGCAGGCTCGGCGGCAGCGCTGGTGCTCTTGGGGTGGCGTCATCCCGCCATGCGCCGCCGTGCGTTTGCCGTCGTCGCGGGCTTTGCGGTCTGCTTTGCCGTGACCTTCGCCGTCTTGGGCCGCATTGCGCTTGCCACGGAGTCGGCAGAATGGTTTGGCGTGCCCCTGCAGCAGCTCTCGCGCACCATTGCGCTCGATGGGCCCATGAGCGAAGAGGACCGCTCCTTCATGAACCAGGTCATGCCCCTGGAAGACTACCGGCAGGTCTATACGCCTGCCTTGGTGGATTCGGTCAAATGGAGTCCGCGGTTCAACGAGTCATACCTCTCCGAGCACAAGGGGGAGTTCGTGAGGCTGTGGGCAAGGAACCTGCCCGCCAACCTGGGAACCTACGTGGATGCCTACATTCTGGACACCTTCGGCTACTGGGCGCCGGGCTTTAGGAGCGACTACGGCTACCTGGATACCTACGTGGTGGCCAACGGCTATGGCATCGAGCGGAGGGACCTGTTTGCCGCACTCTTTGGGGGTACGCTCGCGCAGAACATCACCAAGAGCCCCGAATACCTGGCGTCGGGTACCCTGCTGTGGCTGGTGCTGTTTGGGGCTTGGCTGGCCTATGCGTATCGCAAGCCCCGCTTCGTTGCGCTGCTCTTCGTTCCCGCCCTGTTCTCGTTTGCTGGCATCATGGTGGCCTCGCCGGTTGCCTTCAGCCTGCGCTACGTGCTGGCCTTCGCCTTTGGCCTGCCGGCCTACCTCGGAGTGGGGCTTACCAGGGTGGACCGGGAGTAGACGCGGAAAACTAAGGGACACGCCCTTTTTTGCCCCGCGGGGCAAAAAAGGGCGTGTCCCTTAGTTTTCACACTGCGGGGCAAAAAAGGGCGTGTCCCTTAGTTTTCCTTAGTCTTTCGCGCCTTACGAATCGAGCGTGCCTTGCTCGAGCATGATGCCCAGGGCGACGGCGATGCCCTCCTTTAGGCTTTGGGCGTCGACCCATTCGTCGCGCGTGTGCAGCAGGCCACCGCGTATGGCGCCCAGGGTGTTGGCGGCAATCCCTTGGCTCAGGGGTATGTTCGCGTCGGTGGAGGCGGGCGCGCAGACGGGCTCCTCGCCGGTCACCGAGCGTATGACGTCAAGCGACACCTCGGTCATGCGGCGCAGCTGCTCGCTCTGTCCGCTGCTGGCGGGGCGCTCGCCCAGGCTTTCCAGCTCGATGTCCACGGTGTCCGAGCGATGGCGCTCGATGACCCTCGCAAGCCCAGCAGCAAGCTCGCGCAGCGCCTCGTCCGAGGTCGAGCGGAACTCGAAGGTGGCCTCTGCCTGCGACGCTATGGCGTTGATGGTGCTTCCTCCCGTGATGGTGCCCACGTTGCGCGTGCAGAGGGCGCCCTCGGGGAAGGGGAGGGCATAGAGCTCGCCGATGAGGGCGCAGAGCCGCTCCACGGCATTGGGCAGGCCATAGTCCTTGAAGGAGTGGCCGCCCTGGGTTTTGACATGTATGCGCCAGCGGTAGGAGCCAACGGCCTCGTCCACACATCCGGGCAGGTACAGGTCGAAGGAATAGAAGCGCTTGATGCGGCTGCCGTAGGTGGCAAACAGCTGGCGCGTCCCCTTCAGGTTGCCCAGGCCCTCCTCGCAGGAGTTGGCCACCACCAGCATGCGCGATGCAGCAGCTGGGTCAAGCTTGCGCAGCTCGCGGGCGGCTATGAGCAGCGCCACGAGGTTTGCCGTGTCGTCGCCCACGCCCGGCGCGAACAGGCGCCCGTCATGCTCGCTGAGGGGCAGCTCGTCGGTATCGGGGAAGACCACGTCAAGATGCGCGGCAAAGACTGTCAGGTCGCAGGTGCCGTCGTCGCACACGGGGCAGATGACGTTGGTGGCCTCGTCGATGTAGGCGCCTTCCAGGGCGTTGGCGCTCATCCAGTCGCGCACGAAGCGCGCCCTGCGCTCCTCGTGATGGGAGGGGGCCGGAATGCGCGCGAGGGTGCGCAGCAGGTCGAGCGCCTCCTCGTGGCAACGGACGGCTACGTCTTGGGCAAGGGCGAGGTGCTGTTGGTTCATAGGGTTTCCTTCCTGCCCCCGCGCACGTTGACTCCTCTTGCGGGAAGAGGCTACTCGTTGTGCTCCCATGCGCCGGCAAACTCGTGCCGGGCGTTGGAGGCGATCACCACGATGTTGTCGCGCGCGTAGGGGTCATCGGGGCTGCCCGGATAGAGCCAGAGGTAGCTGAAGGGGCCGCGCAGCGACGAGAGGGTGGCGCGCAGGATGGCGCTTTCCTCTCCGCGCAAGGCGCTGACCACATTGGTGAGGTAGAGCCCCTCGCCCGTGAGGTGGCGGCAAATAAGTTCCGCCGCCTCCTGCGTGACGAGCGACATCTCGGGCTCAAGGCCGAAGAAGCAGTCGTTGATGATGGCGTCGTAGCGCTGGGCATTCTCTTCGAGCCACGTGCGTGCGTCCGCAATATGAAGACGCAGGCGCCCGCTGCTCTCGGCGCCAAAACACGTCTCAAGCCTGTCGACGAAGAAGTGCCTGCGGGCGATACGCTCGATGGCTGGGTCTATCTCCATCACGTCGATCTGCGCCACCTCGGGATGGTGCGCCACCAGATGCTTGGGCACCGCGTAGCCGCCCCCGCCGAGCACGGCAATGGACGTGGGGCCACCTCCCGCAGGCCAGGCGTCGAAGAGGTGCTCGAAGGTGCCGTGGTAGGGAAAGACGAGGTCTGCCCAACGCGTGTCGAGATAGGTGGCCGACTGATAGGTGCCGTCAACCTCAAGGACGCGTATGCGCTCGCCCATGACCTTGGTGTCGTCATGCACGATGGTAAGCCCCGCCGCGGTGCGCCCAACATAGACGACGCCGTGTATGCGCAGGTAGATAAGGCATGCTGCACAGGCCACCAGGGCAGCTATGGCAAAGCTTGCAATCACAGGTCAGCTCCTCGGTTTACTTCCAAACAGTCTAGCGCGTCTGCGGGCGTGCAGTGTCATACAATGGTGAATCGTCTGAAGCCGGCGAGTCTGGGGGGATATCGTATGGCAGACAAGTTGCAGGGCACGCTCTCTGCGCTGGAGATAGGCGACACCGCCGTCGTGCGCGAGGTGGGAGGGTCCGGTGCCCTTCGCCAGCACTTCCTCGACATGGGTGTTATTCCAGGCGCTTACATGACGCTCGTTCGCTACGCTCCCCTGGGTGACCCCATGGAGTTTCTTGTCCACGGTTACGCGCTCACGCTGCGCGTGGACGAGGCGAAAGAGATCGCCATCGAGCCCGCGCAGGGCGAATGGAACGAGCCGGGGGAGGCGGGGATCTCTTCCAAGCGCGAGCACCCAGGACTTGGCGAGGGCGGACGCTTTCACGTCAAGGCCGACGAGCACCCGCTGCCCGACGGCACAACGCTGACCTTCGCCTTGGCGGGCAACCAGAACTGCGGCAAGACGACGCTGTTCAACCAGCTTACCGGCAGCAACCAGCATGTGGGCAACTTTCCCGGGGTGACGGTCGACCGCAAGGACGGCCCCATCAGGGGGCATGACAACACCAGCGTGGTCGACCTGCCGGGCATCTACTCGCTCTCGCCCTATAGCCCCGAGGAGCGCGTGAGCCGCTCCTACATCCTCGAGGAGAAGCCCTGCGGCATCATCGACATCGTCGATGCCACCAACATCGAGCGCAACCTCTACCTCACCATGCAGCTCATGGAGCTCGACCGTCCCATGGTGCTGGCCCTCAACATGATGGACGAGATGCAGGGAAATGGCGGCTTCGTCAACGTGAACGAAATGGAGGGCATGCTGGGCATTCCCGTGGTGCCCATCTCGGCGGTGCACAACGAGGGCGTGGACGAGCTTGTCGACCATGCCCTGCATGTGGCCAAATACCAGGAGCGTCCCGGCCGGCTCGACTTCTGCGACGTGCACGACCACGGTGGCGCGGTGCACCGCTGCCTGCATGCGGTGATGCATCTCATTGACGACCATGCCGAGCGGGCCCAGATTCCCGTGCGCTTTGCGGCGACCAAGCTCATCGAGGGCGACCACCTGGTGCGCGAGTCCCTTGGCCTCGATGCGAACGAGCTGGAGGCCATCGAGCACATCGTGAGCCAGATGGAGGCCGAGCGCGGGCTAGACAGGGCTGCCGCCATTGCCGACATGCGCTACTCCTTCATCTCAAAGGTCGTTTCGGCCTGTGTGACCAAGCCGCGCGAGAGCCGCGAGCGAGAGCGCAGCCAGAAGATCGACCGCATCCTCACCGGCCGCTGGACGGGCATCCCGGCGTTCGTGGGCATCATGCTGCTTGTGTGCTGGCTGGCCTTCAATGTGGTGGGTGCGCCGCTGCAAGACCTGATGGGGGCCGGTGTCGAGGCGTTCTCCGGCTACGTCGAGCAGATGCTCAAGACCTTTGGCGTGAGTGCCACCGTCACCTCGCTCGTGGTGAAGGGCGTGATAGGCGGCGTGGGTACCGTCATCGTCTTCTTGCCGGTCATCGTGTCGATGTTCTTCTTCCTCTCGCTGCTCGAGGACACCGGCTACATGGCGCGCGTGGCATTCGTGCTCGACCGCTCGCTGAGGCGCCTGGGCCTCTCGGGCCGCTCCATCGTGCCGATGCTGGTGGGCTTTGGCTGCACGGTGCCGGCGGTCATGGCCACGCGCACCCTTCCCTCCGAGCGCGACCGCAAGCTCACGGTGCTCCTCACCTCGTTCATGAGCTGCTCGACCAAGCTGACCATCTATGGCTTCTTTGCGGGCGCCTTCTTCCCCAAGCATGCGGCGCTGGTGACGGTCTCCCTCTACGTGCTGGGAATCCTGCTGGCCATCCTGACGGCCCTGGTGAGCCACAACACGTTCTTCCGCGGCGAGGCGGTGCCCTTCGTCATGGAGCTTCCCAACTACCGCCTGCCCAGCGCCCGCAGCGTGGCGCAGCTGGTGTGGGACAAGTCGAAGGACTTCTTGACGCGCGCCTTCAGCGTCATCTTCGTGGCGAGCGTGCTCATCTGGTTCCTCCAGAACTTCGATGCATCGCTGCACCTGGTGAGTGACCCGTCCACGTCGCTCTTGGCCAAGGCGGGCGGATGGATTGCCCCCATATTTGCGCCTCTGGGCTTTGGCGACTGGCGCATTGCGACCTCGCTCATCGTGGGCTTCATGGCCAAGGAGACCGTGGTCTCAACCTGCCAGGTGCTCTTTGGCTCGGCGGCCGAGCTGGCTGGCGTCCTGAGCCCGCTTGCCGCCTATGGGCTGCTGGTGTTCTGCCTGCTCTACACGCCTTGCGTGGCGGCCATTGCGGCCATCAAGCGCGAGCTGGGCATAAAGTGGGCGCTGGGCATCGTGGCGTTCCAATGCGGCGTTGCCTGGGTTGCCGCGCTCGTTGTGCGCCTGGTGGGCACCGCACTTGGGTTAGGATAGGCACTTGTCCCTGCGCGTGCGCGAAGGGGCGCGATCCAGCCTCTGAGGGTGAGCCGAATGCAGTGGTATGCGAGGGGCAATTGGGGGACACGCCCTTTTTTGCCCCTTAACTGAGGATGAGGCAAGTGGCGGGGGAGTCGGGAGCCGTGGCGTGTGTCTGGGAGGTGCTTGGGAGATGTCCGCTGTGTACTATGCCGCCCCAACGGCGGTGGTTGAGGGAGCCGTTCGCCTGGGGCACAACTGCTCGGTTTGGCATGGCGCCGTGATCCGCGGCGACGAGGCGCCCATTTCCGTGGGCGCGGGTACCAACGTGCAGGACAATGCCGTCATCCACGTGGGTCCGGGCCATGGTGTCACCATCGGCGAGGGCGTGACCATAGGCCACGGCGCCATCGTTCACGGATGCACGGTGGGCGACAACACGCTCATTGGCATGGGTGCCATCGTGCTCAACGGAGCCCAGGTGGGGCAGGACTGCATCATTGGGGCCGGGGCGCTCGTCACGCAGGGCACCGTCATCCCTGCAGGGTCTGTGGCGGTGGGAAGCCCCGCCAAGGTCGTGCGGCTCACGAAGCCCGAAGAGGTTTCTTCTAATCGTCGGAATGCCTTGGACTACGTGCGATTGGCTCGCGAAGGGCTACCATCTTCTGGTCAAGAGACCCAAACCAAGGAGGCGCCCGTGCAGATCCGCCGCGCGAACAACCAAGACATCCCCGGACTCTCCAAGCTGCTGCTGCAGGTGTGCCAGGTGCACGCCGACGGCAGGCCCGACCTCTTCCAGTCGGGCGGAACCAAGTACACCGAAGAGGAGCTGAAGGAGCTCCTGGCAGACGACACGCGTCCCGTCTTTGTGGCCGTGGACGAGCAGCAGAGGGTTCTGGGCTATGCGTTCTGCGTCTTCGAAGACTACACGCACGATACGGCGCGCACGCACGTGCGCTCGCTGTACGTCGACGACATCTGCGTCGACGCGGAGGCGCGTGGCCAGCACGTGGGCTCGGCGCTCTACGAGCATGTGATTTCCTTCGCCCGCGAGCAGGGCTTTTACAACGTGACGCTCAACGTGTGGTCGTGCAACCCCGGAGCTCAGAAGTTCTACGAGGCCATGGGCATGAAGCCGTACAAGATTGGCATGGAGCAGGTCCTGTAGGGTGTGCCAACACCTCCGTCCCCCTGACACACCCGAGCTGGCCCCAGGGGCCACGCATGTGCGGAAAGGGGCACGTTAGTGCCGTAAAAAGGGGGGCGAGCCATCCGGCTCGCCCCCCCTTGCGCGTTTGCTGTCAGCGTGTCTTACGCCTTGGCGCCGCCAGGGATCTCGCCGCCGCAATGCGGGCAACGAGTGGCACCTTCCTTGACCTCCTCGAGGCAATGCGGGCAGGTGGGAGCGGGCGCAGGCGCCTCGGCGGCCTTCTCGATGCCGGTGGCCTTCTTGAAGGCGTTGAGGGCCTTCACGAGGTTGAAGACGATGAACGCAACGATCAGGAAGTTGATGATGGCGCTCAGGAAGGCGCCAAAGTCCATGCCGGCAATGACCAGCGAGCCAGCCATGTCGGCGCCGCCACCGGTGATGGTGGTGATTAGGGGATTGATGATGTCATCGGTCAGCGAGGAGACAATGGAGGTGAAGGCACCACCAATGATGACGCCGACGGCCATGTCCATGACGTTGCCCTTGGCAATAAACTCCTTGAACTCGTCCATGTACTTGCTCATTGCTACCTTCTTCCTTTAATGGCACGAGTAGTAGTGCACCATACTCTAGCATATGGAGGAACCGTGAAGGCCTGCTGTTAACAAGCGGCAATAATACGCGCCCACTGGATGGGAATGGGGCTGCTAGCGCTTTGGCCGCTTGAGGTCGTCGGTGTCGAGCCAGATGGTGATGGGGCCATCATTGACGAGCGATACCTGCATCTCGGCGCCAAAGACGCCTCTGCCCACATGGCGCACGTCCTTCTGGGCCAGTTCGCAGAAGTATTCGTAGAGGGGCGTGGCCACCTCGGGCCGGGCAGCGCCGGTAAACGAGGGCCGGTTGCCCCGGCGTGCATCGGCGAAGAGCGTGAACTGGCTTACTGCCAGCACTTCGCCATCTACGTCGGCTATCGACAGGTTCATCTTCCCATCTGGATCGTCGAATACGCGCAGGTTGCAGATCTTGTGCCAAAGGCGGTCGGCTTCTGCGGTGGTGTCGGTTGGGGCTACACCCAAAAGAATGAGGTAACCCGCGCTGCATGACCCAACGGTGGCGCCCTCCACAACGACCGAGGCGCTGCTCACGCGCTGCAATACGGCTCTCATATGGCTGTTCCTCCATTCAACGGGGGCCATTTCAAAGGGGCGACACCCTTTTGAAGTGGGTGTACGTACCAACCCTGCGGCCACCCCATTTCAAAAGGGTATTGCCCCTTTGAAATGGGGTGGCCAGGTCTACTGACGTTTACTGAAGCAAACTCCTACAGGCTGTACAGGGCTGTGTACTTCTTGGTGAGGTAGTCGGTGTAGTAGCGGGCGGAGAAGGGCTCGCCGCATGCGTCGAGCACCAGCTCGTTGGTGTCACGCGAGCGACCATAGCGCCAGATGCGGCTCCGCAGCCACTCGTGGATGGGGTTGAGGTTGCCCGACGCGCACACGCCGTCGAAGTCCATGCCCTCGGCGATCATGGCCGCCTGCAGCTGCGCGCCGATGGCGTTGCCCAGCGCGTAGGTGGGGAAGTAGCCCAGGGCACCGCTTGCCCAGTGCACGTCCTGCAGGGCGCCTCGTGCGTCGTTGGGAACGTCAATGCCCAGGTAGTTCTTGTAGCGCTCGGCCCACAGCTTTGGCACGTCTGCCGCCGTGGCCTCGCCCGAAACCAGCAGCTGCTCGATCTCGTAGCGCACGATCACGTGCAGGGGATAGGTGAGCTCGTCGGCGTCCACGCGGATGGGCTGGGCCACCACGCGGTTGGCCGCGGCGTAGAGCTGCCCCGGCGTCACACGGCCCAGCTGGCCGCGGAACCTGCGCGCCATCACCTCAATGAGGCGCGGGGCAAAGGCTGCGCTGCGTCCCACGATGTTCTCGAAGAAGCGCGACTGTGCCTCGTGCATACCCATGGACGTGCCGCCCTTGAGCGAGGTGTAGTTGAGGGCGGGGTCAACGCCCATCTCGTAGAGCGCGTGGCCGCCCTCGTGAAGCATCGTGTACACGTTCGACAGCACGTCGTCCTCAAGCACATGCGCGGCGATGATGGCGTAGTTGCTGGTGAGCCCGTCGGAGAAGGGATGCTCGGTGCTGGTGAGGAAGACCTTGCGCTCGTCGAGGCCCTCCAGGGCAATGAGGTCGCGCGCGAGCTCCCACTGCCGGCTTGCGTCGAAGCGGCCTGCCAGGGGAGAGGGCCCCTGGTTGCGCCTGCTGGCGCGCACGTCGGCCAGAAGCGGCACCACAACCTCCTTCACCTGCGCGAAGAAGCGGTCGTAGAAGGCGCGGCTAGTGTCGTGCTCGTTGTCGTCAAGCATGATGTCGTACGGGTCGGCATGCGGGTTGCGGCAACGGGCGATCTCGCAGCTCTGCTGCACGATGCGGTCGAGGTAGGGCTCGAAGGCGCTCCAGTCGCCCTTGCCCTTGGCCTTCTGCCAGGCCGCGCTCGACTCGTTGGTAAGCCGGGTAAAGGCGCTCTGGACTTCGGCAGGCACGTCGACGAGCCGCGCGCGGTCGCGCTTGAGGATGCGCACCTGTGCCGCCTGCATGGGCGTGAGCACGGCACTTGCCGACGAGAGCCGCTCCAGCAGGGCGCCCGTCTCGGCAGAGCACAGCAGGGCGTGGTCCTCTTCCTCAAGTATGGCCAGCGCCTCGCCGCGGTCGGCGGTGGCCGCCTCGGGGTCGATGGTCTCGCCGTAGCTGGTTATGCCGATGCTGGCGTAGCGGTGTGCAAACAGGTGCCGCTCAAGCTCGTCGAGGGCGGCGATGTCGGCCTTGGGGTTGGTGAGGGCAGCAGGAGACACCGCTTGGGGGATGAAGGGCAGGTGCGTTGTGGCGTCTGGATCGGTGCTGAACCCGGTAAGCGTAGGCTGGTCCATGCTCATGGCGACCTCCGGTGATGGTGGTGTGTTTCTGGTCTTGTCCAGTGTAGCGCGATAAGCGTACGCTCGTGGAATGACTCCGCACGTATCTGTGCAATTGCGCCATACTTTTATCATCTGCGCAAACGATGAAAATCGCTTGCTTTACGAATCTTATGAAAGGACAGCGCAATGGAAAAGGTGCTCGGAATTGACATCGGTGGAACTAGTATCAAAGTCGGCCTCTTCTCCACCGAGGGTACCCTTGAAGCGGTCACCAAGATCCCCACGGGCGAAATCGTGAGCGAGGCGGCCTTTGCCGTAGTCACCGAAGGTCTCAAGGGCCTGCTGGCCGAAAATGGCGCAAAGCCCGAGGACGTCATTGCCATCGGTCTTGACGTGCCCGGCCCCGTTGACGACAAGGGCAAGGTGGGCATGCTCGCCAACATCGAGCTCGACCCCGAGGGCCTGCAGAATGCCATCAAGCGCACCTTTGTCAACGCCAACCTCGCCTTCGTGAACGACGCCAACGCGGCGGCGCTCGGCGAGCTGTGGCAGGGCACCGCCAAGGGCGCCAACAGCTTCGTCCTCATCGCCATTGGCACGGGCGTCGGCGGCGGCGTCGTCTCCAACGGCAGGCTCATCTCGGGCGCCTTTGGTGCTGGCGGCGAGATTGGCCACATCACGGTCAACCGCGACGAGACGGCCACCTGCGGCTGCGGCCGCAAGGGCTGCCTGGAGCAGTACGCCTCTGCCACGGGCATCGTCAACTCCTACAAGGCCGAGTGCAAGCGTCTGGGCACCACGCCGGTCGCCCTCGATGGCCCCACCGACACCCTTTCGGTCTTCAATGCGCATCGCGCTGGCGACGAGGCTGCCCAGAACGCCATCAGCATGATGTGCGAGTGCCTGGGCTACGCCATGGCCCAGATTTCCGCCGTGGTTGACCCGCAGATCTACCTCATCGGTGGCGGCGTGGGCGGCGGCTTCAAGCTTTATGCCGAGGACCTTCGTGCGGCCTTCCGCAAGTACTGCCTCGCGCCGAGCGTGGCAACCCGCATCCTGCCGGCAAGCCTGGGCAACGACGCCGCCATGTACGGCTGTGCCTATCAGGCACTCTTCGAGCGTGGCGCGTAGGCGCACGTCCCGTTTGGCGCGGTGATGGGGCGAATTCTTCCCGTCACCAGTCTGTGGTGCGCGCGAGCAGAGAAGCGTGCTACATTCTGTAAGCGACTGTTTACCTCTCTATGAGAAGGAGTATTGCATGAGCGAGTACATCAAGGCATCGCAGGTCTTCCTGGACAACCCCGCCACCAACGTTGACGAGGTCCTGGAGTTCTTGGCAGACAAGGCAATCGAGGCTGGTCTCTCCGACGACCGCGCGGCCGTTCTTGAGGCCTTCAAGGCCCGCGAGGCCATGGGCACCACGGGCATGCAGGGTGGCTTCGCCATTCCTCACTGCAAGAGCTCCGCAGTCAACGACGCGGCCATCTTCGTGGTCAAGTTCGCCAACAAGGTTGAGTGGAAGAGCCTCGACGGCAAGCCCATCAAGATGGCTGTCGCCCTGTTCGCTCCCGATGGAGACGTTCATCTGACCCTTCTCTCCACGGTTGCCACCATGCTGACCGACGAGTCCAACCGCTCGAAGCTGCTGGCCGCCGCCGACGCAGACGCCATCGCCGACATCATCAACGGCGCTCTTGGTGCATAAGACACTGTCTTAAGGCAAAAGCAAAGGCCCGGCACCCCAATGCGTGCCGGGCCTTTTTGTGACGCAGGGGCCGAAGATATGGCGGTCTGGCGATTGCGGCAAGCCCCCAACACATATGCGAGAAGCGTGCTACATTCTTGTGGACACTACATGCAGGCAAGAAGGAGTCGACACATGGCTGATTTCATCAAAGCATCCCAGGTCTTTTTCGACGTCGAGGCCGCAACGGTTGACGATGCGCTCGAGTTTCTGGCAAAGCAGGCAAAGGAGTTGGGAATCTCTGACGACGAGGCGGGCGTTCTTGCCGCCTACAAGGCGCGTGAGGCAGAGGGTACCACGGGCATGATGAGTGGCTTTGCCATTCCGCACTGCAAGAGCGATTCCGTCAAGGAGGCTGCCGTGCTGGTGGCCAAGTTCGCGGGCGACGTGGCGTGGGACTCCATGGATGGCCAGCCCATCAAGGTGGCCATTTCGCTGCTCGTGCCCGAGGGCGAGGCCGGCACCACGTTCCTGCGCATGCTGTCGCAGGTGGCCGTCATGCTGATGGACGAGGGCTTCCGCAATCAGATCAACGCCACCAACGACGCCGACGAGATCGCCTCCATCATCAACGAGCGCTTGGACGCGTAGGGAAGGCTTGTAGCCGGTAGCGTGCACGGGGGGGCGTGCCCCTTTTCCGCACATGCGTGCGCCCTGGGGTCGGTTCTCGCGGCACATGGGACACTCCCGCCGGAGGCATCTGTCC
>CACXFC010000113.1 GCA_902766835.1 uncultured Coriobacteriaceae bacterium
GCCCAGCTGCGCCAGCACGTCGCGGAAGCGGTGCACGGTGGAGTGCGGCAGCCTGAACTCGGGAATGCCAAACTCCAGCACGCCGCCAATCTCGTGCTTCTGCTCGAAGACGGTCACGTCGCAGCCGATGCGGGCCATCTCGATGGCCACCGTCAGGCCCGACGGGCCCGAGCCCACCACTGCCACCGACTTGCCGTTGGGCTCCGGCGCCTCGAAGCGCGTGCGGTCAAGATAGGAACCCGAGATGTACTGCTCGATGGCCGAGAAGTGGATGGGGCTGCTCTTGCGGCCCATCACGCAGTTGCCCTCGCACTGGTTGGAGTGGTTGCACACGTACGAGCACACCAGGCTCATGGGGTTGTTGTCGAACAGCAGCTCGCCGGCCTCCTCAATCTTGCGCTCCTTGAACAGCGCAATCACCTGCGGAATGGGCGTATGCACCGGGCAGCCCTCCTGGCAGCGCGGGCGCTTGCAGTTGAGGCAGCGGTTTGCCTCTTCGACTATGTGGATGGCCATGATCTCTCCTATCTTGTGCGGGAGTTATGCCCGCGCGAACTTGCGCTTCGTGCGCCCCGGCTTTGGGCCCAGCCCCAGCTCTGACCCGCGCCTACGACCTACGCCTTACGCCCAGGACCCGTGCAGCACCTGCGACAGGTACCCGTACGCCTCGGCCCAGCGCGCGTTGGGCTTGTACTGGAAGAGCTCCTTGGGCAGCATCACCACATGTCCCTGCTTCACGGCGTCAAGCTGCGACCACATGGGGTTAGCCTGGAACTCGCTCTCAAAGGCCTTCTGGGCCTTCTCCACATCGCCCTGATAGATGACGAAGACCCACGCGGGATTTGCCTGCGCTATAGCCTCCACCGACACCTCGTCGAAGTAGGCGTTGTCCTGCGCGACGTTGGAAAGGCCCAGGTCATTGAGCATGGCGCAGGCGAAGTGGTCGTTGCGCAGCGCCTTGTTCTTGGAGCTGGAGGTGCGCAGAGCCACGTAGGTGCCGCGGTCGGGCATCATGTTGTGGGCCACCACCTCGTCGATGCGCACGCGCACGTCCATGACGTTGGTCTCATAGAGGTCCGCGCGGCCGGTTGCGCCGGTGAGCGCCTCCATGGTGAGTGCGTAGTCGTCGAAGGAATTGATGTTCACCAGAAGCGCGGGGACGTTGGCACCCATCAGACCCGCGTAAAGCTCCTGGTTGGAGGGCAGGTCCTCGGCAAGCAGGACTAGGTCGGGCTTCAGGGCCAGCACCTGGTCCAAGCTAGGGCTGTCAAGCTTGCCAACGCTCACGGCGTCGGGCGAGAGGCCATCCAGGCCAAGCGCGTCCTCCGTCACGCCCACCAGCTGCCCGCCGGACAAAAGCCACATGTCGGCCAGCGAGCGCGTGAGGGCAACTACGCGCGAATCCGCCGTTATGCCCTCGAGTGGGCTCGTGGGAGTCTGCTGGGTGGGTTGCATGTCGGCCATTTCCTGTGCGGTATGGCCGTTGGCGCAACCTGGCAGCAGCGTCAGGCAAAGGGCCAGTGCGAGCGTGAAGGCAAGGCTCATGCGAGTTGTGCGCACGTGATCATCTCCCCATCGCGAGTGCGGCATACAACCTCACCAGCATACCCGACCGCGCGGGGCGCCGCCACGAAACATGCGCCATACGGCACATAGCAAGCGCCGGCTTACATGCCGATGGGAAGACTTCCTTTTGGCAATTCCTTGTGGCAATTAAGGGACACGCCCTTTTTTGCCCCGCGGGGCAAAAAAGGGCGTGTCCCTTAATTGCCGACCGATCCTCTGGAACGGCGCTAGTTGCTTGCGCTTGTGGCGACCTCCGTCTGCCACCAGTTCCAGAACACGGTGCCGGTGGTGATGCACATGGCCACGAAGAAGGCCAGCGAGATGGCCCCCAGGATGAGCGGGCGGCGCAGCTTGTCCCAGCTGAACACAAAGCTCTTGCCCTCCTTGTACCACTGCCACAGGAAACGCACCACGTCGATGCCGGCCAGCACGCCAAAGACCCCCGAGGCGATGAGCATGGGAAACGCCGGGCTGGTTACAAAGCCCGCCGCCGCCGATGCAAGCACCATAAAAATTCCGACCACCAGCATGAGGGGCCAGAAGATGAACATCGTGAGGAACACGATCGAGCAACCAGCCATAGTTATCCCCTCGAGACGATTCCGCCGCCAACGCATTCGAAGCCACTATAGAACACGGCGCTTTGGCCGGGCGCAACCGTGCGCACAGGCTCGGCAAACGTCACCAGCGCGCCAGCATCGCCGGGCTCCACATGCGCCGGGCGCAGCGGGCCGGTATGGCGCGTGCGCACGAGGTACTCCCCTGCCGCAGGCGGCTCTCCGGCAATCCAGCAGGTGTCCTCCACGGTAAGCTCGCGCGTCCAGAGCGCGGGGCAGTTGGTGTCAGCAGTGACGTAGACGATGTTTGCCTCGGTGTCGGTCTTCACCACGTAGCGCGCGGGGCCGCCGCCCAGGTCGAGCCCGCGGCGCTGGCCCACGGTGAAGAGGAAGGCCCCGTCGTGGTGGCCCAAGACCTTGCCGGTCTCCCACTCCACCACGTCTCCCGCGCGGCGCTCCAGGGTATTCAGCAGGAAGGTCCGCAGGCCCACCGGTCCTATGAAGCAGATGCCGTCGGAGTCGGGCTTGTTCTCTATGCCCAGACCGCGCTCGGCGCAGGCGGCGCGCACCTCAGCCTTCGTGCGGCAGCCACCGATGGGAAAGAGAGAGCGGTTGTACACCTGCCCCGGCACGCGCCACATGAAGTAGGTCTGGTCCTTGTGCTCGTCGGCGGCGCGCAGCAGGCGGGCCGGGGCACCGTTTTCCCCGTGCTCCACGCGCGCGTAGTGGCCGGTGGCCACCAAGTCTGCCCCCTCGGCAAAGGCCCGCTCGGCGAAGGTGCCGAACTTGACCGTCTGGTTGCACATCACGTCGGGGTTGGGCGTGAGGCCGCGGCGGTACGCGTCCACGAGGTAGTCAACCACCGTCTCGCGGTACTCCTGCTCGCAGTCCCACACCTGCAGGTCTATGCCCAGCGTCACGGCCACGCGCTCGGCGTCGGCCAGGTCCTCTGCCCAGGGGCACTTGAAGCCCGGCAGGTCCTGCGACCAGTTGCGCATGTAGACGCCCAGCACGTCATGGCCCTGCTCGACCAGAAGCGCCGCGGCCAGCGCCGAGTCGACGCCGCCGCTCATGCCCACGTATACCTTGCTCACAGGCTCACCCCCACGCGCGCGGCCTCCTCGCGCGCTACCTCAACTATCTGCTTCGCGGCGTAGTCCACCAGCTCTTGGGTGGTGGGCCGGCCCAGCGTGATGCGCAGGCTGCCGCGCGCCACCTCAGCGGGCGCCCCCATCGCGCGCAGCACGTGGCTCTCCTGCATGCGGCTTGCCGCGCAGGCGCTGCCGGTGCCCACGTAGACCCCGCGCCGCTCGAGCGCTATCACCAGGCGCTGCGCCTCGAGGCCCGGAAACGACACGTGCAAAAGGCCCGGTAGGCGCGACTTGTCGCGTTTGGGGCCCGAGACCACCAGCGTGGGCACGGCCTGCTGCAGCTGGCGCTGCAGGCGGTTGCGCAGGCTGGCCAGGCGGCTGGCCTCCTGCTTGCGGGCCTGTGTTGCCAGCTCCAGCGCACGGGCAAATCCCACGGCGCCAGCCACGTTCTCGGTGCCCGAGCGCACGCCACCCTCCTGGCCGCCGCCGCGCACAAGCGGATGCAGGGCCACGCCCTCGCCCGCCCACAGCAGCCCCACCTGCTTGGGGCCATACACCTTGGCTGCCGAGAGCGTCATGAGGGCCACGCCCAGCGAGCTCACGTTGGTCGCGTGGGTGAGGGCCGCCTGCGACGCATCTGTGTGGAGCAGCAGCGGGGTCTGTTCGCCTGCCTCAAGGCGACGGAAGCGCTCGCGCTCCACCACTTGTGCAATCTCGCGGATGGGCTGGATCGTGCCCACCTCGCCGTTGGCCAGCTCCACCGATACCAGCTCGGTCTGGGGCGTGAGGGCGGCTTCCACCTCCTGCGGGTCCACGCGGCCGGTGGCGTCCACGCCCACCAGCACGTGCGGGCGGGCCTTTGCGCAGGCCAGCACGCTCTCGTGCTCGGCCGCGTCGGTGAGCACGGGGCCGGTGACCGCGGCAAAGGCGAGGTTGTTGGCCTCGGTGGCGCCTGCGGTTAGGGTCAGCTGGCCGGGGCGCGCGCCGATGAGGTGAGCCAGCGTGGCGCGGGCCGCCTCCAGGTCTGCGCGGGCGCCGCGCGCCACCGAGTAGGGCGCCGACGGGTTGTAGAAGCGCTCGGAGAAGTACGGCAGCATGGCCTCGAGCACCTCCGGCGCCACGGGCGTGGCGGCCCCATAGTCCAAATATGCCTCGCGCGTATCCACGTGCCTGCTCCTGTGCTTCTTCTCGCGCAGCTCCGCCGCGCATGTGCAGCTCTGCGGCCGCACCCGTTTGACCTCACCCATACTATCCTGTGCGCTTTGTCTGATTGTGTCACTCGCCGCAAATCGCAAGATACATTCAGGTTGTTTTGGGAACAAGAATGATATGCAGCCTTTACCGAACATAGCACTCGTGCCCGTTGAGGCAGACGTCGACGTTACCACCGTCGATAGCCTGCGCACGACGCTCAACCGCCTCATTGGCACGGGCTGCCGGCGCATCATCCTCAACATGGCCGGCGCCAGCTATGTGGACTCGGCGGGCATGGCCATGCTGCTGGCCGAGATCCGTCACATGCGCGAGGCCGGTGGGCTGCTTTCGCTGACCAACGTTTCCGACCAGGTGCTGCGCCTGCTGAAGCGCGCTCGCCTGGTCGATTTTGTGCCGGTGTCCAGCGCTTCGGGCAACGACGCCTCGGCCGAGCCCGACCCTGCGGCCCTCCCCCTGTGGCAGTGCGCCATTCCCATCAACGCCGACGACCTTGCCGCCACGCGCGCGAGCATCGAGCGCCTGCTTGAGCAGGTGCCGCTCTCGCGCGACGAGCTGTTCGACGCGGTGCTGGCCACCGGCGAGGCCATGGGCAATGCGGTCGACCATACCGAGGGGGCGGCCGGACTGGTGAGCGTGATTGGCTACCCCGACCGCGCGGTCATTGAGGTAAGCGACCATGGGCCCGGCTTTGACCCCGCCGAGGTGAGCGCGCCAGCAGACCCCAGCGCCGAGCGCGGGCGCGGCATTCAGCTGATGCAGCTGCTGGCCGACTCGGTGAGCATCCGCCCCCGAGAGTCCGGCGAAGGCACCCTAGTCCGCATAGTAAAACTAGCCCACGCCACCACCGACTAACGTGAATCGGGGACGGTCCTAGTTTCTCACGCGTGTGAATCGGGGACAGTCCTCTCTACACATTTGCGTGAAATTAAGGGACACGCCCTTTTTGCCCAGCTGGGCAAAAAGGGCGTGTCCCTTAATTTCGTCCGCTCCTTCGCCCGGATTCCGGCCATGGACGTGGACTAGTCGAACGCGCCCACCCGACAGACCCTGCCTCCCGCGGGGAGGGGACGGTCCTCGGGCGCGGGGCGCGTGGCCCAGAGCGAATTTTGCGGGATGCGAGGAGCGCAGGCGCGGCGGGAGGGCGGCGCTGTCTGAGCGACCGAAGGGAGCGAGTTCGCCGCCCTGCCGCGCCTGCGCGACGAGCGTCCATCCCGCGAATGAGCGGCGGGCCACGCGCCCCGCGCACGAGGACCGTCCCCGATTCACACGCGTGAGAAACGAGGACCGTCCCCGATTCACATGGATGAGAAACGAGGACCGTCCCTGGTGCACAAAAAAGGTCGGCAGATTTGCCGACCTGAAGAGTCTTGGAGGCGACGTCCGGATTCGAACCGGAGATAAAGGCTTTGCAGGCCTCTGCCTTACCACTTGGCCACGTCGCC
>CACXFC010000114.1 GCA_902766835.1 uncultured Coriobacteriaceae bacterium
ACAGCGCCGGCTCCATGGAAGACCACGGAGCCGGCGCTGTTTCTGTTGGTGGCGTTACTGCTGACCAAACCTCTCGGGATGCATCTCGTCGAGGCGCGCGTCAATGTCGGCCATCTCCTCGGGCGTGAGGATGATGTCAGCGGCGGCGAGGTTCTCACGCATGCGGGCGGGGTTGGAGGTGCCGGGGATGGGTACGAGGTACGGGCGCTTGTTGAGGATCCAGGCAAGGCAGAGCTGCGTCCAAGTGCACTCGTGCTTCTGGGAGTACTCCTCCAGCAGGGCATAGAGCGGGGCGGCTTCGGCCACGCCCTTCTCTGAGTACTGCGGGATGAAGCGGCGGAAGTCGTCACCCTCGCGCATGAGGTGCTTGATGTCGGCCGGTGCGGTGAGGAAGCCCTTCATGAGCGGAGTGTAGATGGTGGCGGCGATGCCCAGCTCCTCAAGCACGGGGAAGAGCTTCTCGGTGTCGCGGTTGGCCATGTTGAGCTTGTTCTGGATGACCGCGACGGGCGTGACGGCATGCGCGCGGCGCAGGTAGTCTGGATCGGTGACCTCGGAGATGCCCCAGGCGAGTACCTTGCCCTCCTTGATGAGGTCGCCCACGACGCCCGCCAGCTCCTCGGGACTGACGCGCTCGTCGCGGCGCGCCTGGTAGAGGATGTCGAGGTGGTCGGTGCGCAACTGGCGCAGGCTGGTCTCCACGGTCTCGCGAATGACGGTCTCGGAGGAGTCGTAGACAAAGGCGTGACCCGCGCCAATCTTGACACCGAAC
Organism: uncultured Coriobacteriaceae bacterium; assembly: GCA_902766835.1. GTDB lineage: Bacteria > Actinomycetota > Coriobacteriia > Coriobacteriales > Atopobiaceae > UBA1367. Next base: position 773 of record CACXFC010000114.1, read on the forward strand.
TTAGTGGCAATGGTCACCTGGTCTCGCACCGGCTCGAGTGCCTCGCCCACCACGAGCTCGTTGTTTGCATCATTGCCCGCGCGGGTGACGCCAGTGTACATTCCTGACGTGTCGAAGTGGGTGTAGCCCGCTTCGACAGCCTCGCGCACGACGCGCACCGCGTCGGCCTGCTCCATGGCATAGCCGTGGGCATGGGAGAGACCCATGCATCCGTAGCCCACCGCGCTGACCTCAAAACCGCTGCTGCCCAAAACCCTTGTGTTCATTGTCTTCCTCTCACGAGATTTTTCTCTGACACCATTTTAAGCAAGCTGGGTAAGGTATAACTAATGCCTATCAAATATCACTTGTCATGCTTAACGCATATGTGAAGCAGGGAAGACCTCTTCTTCGAGTGTGTGCATCACGTTGCACAGGGCTTTGGGCGACAACGCTGCGTCGGAGCCAAAGTCTCGACTCAAAACAGGTGCCTCTTTCAGGCTACCGTGCCACATCATTCGAGGGCGCAGCATTTGCAGCATCATGGATGCATCGGACGTAACTTAGAGGTACGCAACGCGTTGCTGAAGGCCATGGAACCTCTTGATGAGCTTAACAACGTTTGGTTTGACTACATGGCCAGCGCACTGTTTGGCAGTATCGTGCCTGGCTTGCTGGTCTTATGGGGCATAATCCCCCTCAGATCTCAACGAATCATTTGCACGTCTCATTGTGGCTTCTTGGACGTCGAATGTGGAGTAAAAGGAAGGGTCGCTGGACTCATCGCTACTGTGGCACCTTCTATCAGCTCATCTCAGGCGTGGGCACCCTTCACCGAGGGCAGGCGCAGGATCTTCACCGATCCGACACTTGTGAAGGTGGGTGAGCGCCACGGCAAGACCTCCGCACAGGTTGCCCTGCGCTACCTGCTCCAACTGGGCGTGGCCGTGGTGCCAAAGTCGTCGCATCGCCAGTGCATGGCAGAAAACCTCGATGTCTTTGACTTCGAGCTCGATGCGGAAGACATGGCGCGTATCGGGCAGCTGGACGAGGGGCGCTCACTCTTCGGCTGGTACTAGGCTCATTTTGAGAGATTGGACGTAGTGCTATGAACTACTTGGGCATCGATGTAGGTGGATCGTCCATCAAACACGCGGTGATGGGCGAGAACTATCAGATTCTTTCACAGGGTACGCTCGACGGGCGTGCGGAGGACCGCGAGGCCTTCCTCGATGCAATCTGTGTGCTGTACGAGCATGCGGGGCGGCCCGAGGGTGGCATCGCCATCAGCTACTGCGGCGAGGTCGACGAGCGCACGGGGCTCGTCATCGCTGGCGGCAGCTACGCATACAACGCAGGAACCAACATCACGGCGGACCTCGAGGCACGTACGGGAGCACGCGTGAGCATCGAGAACGACGGCAACTGCGCGGCGCTGGCAGAGCTCGCGGGTGGTGCGCTGGCGGACGTGCGCGATGCGGTGGTCATCGTGGTTGGTACTGGCCTCGGCGGTGGCATCATCCTCGACGGCAAGGTCTGGCACGGCACGCACAAGCGCTCGGGCAGTCTGTCGCTGCTGCTTGAGAGCGTGCACGAGGACTTGGGGCCAGCGCATGGCTACACCGATGCGCCTGTGATGGGCAAGGTCTGCGGTGCAGCGGCACTTGCACAGGGGTACGCGCTTGCGCGCGGTGAGGTACCCGAGCCCCTCCCCAAAAACGGCAAGGAGTTCTTTGCACTAGTAGAAGCAAGTGACCCGGTAGCCGTCCGTGTGCTGGTGAGCTACTGCCGCCGCTTTGCGCACCTCATCTACAACCTGCAGACCGTATTCGACGTGGAGGCCTTCGCCATCGGTGGAGGTATCAGCGCGGCTCCGGCCTTCGGGCGTGCGCTGGCGAGCGAGGTCGCGCGCATCTACGAGAGCGCCTACGCGCAACGGCTTGGGCTCGTCGCACCCAAGCTGCTGACCTGCCAGTATCGCAACGAGGCAAATCTTGTGGGAGCACTGTACCACCACATCAACAACAAGGGGAGGGAGTAGGGCAATGGCATTTCCGAAGGGATTCCTGTGGGGTGGCGCAACTGCGGCCAACCAGGTGGAGGGTGCTTGGGACGTGGACGGTCGCGGCCCGGCGATGACCGACGTCACCATGGGCGGGTCGGTCAAGCAGGCTCGCAAGATCACCTATCTGGATGCGGATGGCAACCCCGGCTACCTGGAGCGTCATGGCAAGCTGCCCGAAGGCGCGCGCTACGCGGTGCTGCCCGATCACTACTATCCCAACCACATCGGCGTGGATGAGTACCACCGCTACGAGGAGGACATCGCACTCTTTGCCGAGATGGGCTTCAAGACCTACCGCATGTCCATCTCCTGGAGTCGCCTGTATCCCACTGGGCTCGAGACTGAGCCCAACCAAGCGGGCGTCGAGCACTATCGCAGGGTCTTCCAGTGTCTGCGCGACCACGACATCGAGCCGCTGGTGACCATCTGGCATTTCGACACGCCACTCTATCTGGAGGAGCACTGCGGAGGCTGGCTCAACCGCGAGACCATCGACCACTATGTGCGCTACGCCACCACGTGCTTCAGGGAGTACAAAGGCCTCGTGCGCTACTGGCTCACGTTCAACGAGATCAACAACTCCATGCCACAGGACAACCTGAGGAAGCCCCTGCCCCAATGGCGCTATCAGGAGGGCGTGCAGATCCTGCACTACCAGTTTGTGGCGAGCGCGAAGGCCGTGCAGATTGGCCACCAGATCGACCCCGCCAACATGATTGGCAACATGATCTGCGGCATCTGCTACTACCCGGCCACCTGCGACCCGGCTGATATCGAGCTCAACCGCCACATGTGGGAGCAGAAGATTTTCTATTGCGGCGACGTGCAGTGCAAGGGCGAGTACCCCTCCTTCACCAAGCGCGTGTGGGCTGCGCATGACGTGGACGAGAGCAAGCTCGACATCACCGAGGAGGACCTCGAGGAGCTCAAGCATGGCACCGTGGACATGTACACCTTCAGCTACTACATGAGCCAGAACGTGACCACCCACACCGACGTGGA
>CACXFC010000115.1 GCA_902766835.1 uncultured Coriobacteriaceae bacterium
AGTACACCACCCTTTCCAACGGCGTCAAGATGCCCATGCTCGGCTACGGCGTCTTCCAGATCGGCAACGCGGAGACCGAGGAGTGCGTGGGCGAGGCCATCAAGGCCGGCTACCGCCTCATCGACACCGCCCAGTCCTACGGCAACGAGGAGGGCGTGGGCGCTGCCATCGCCAAGAGCGGTGTGCCGCGCGAGGACCTGTTCGTCGTGAGCAAGATTTGGGTCTCCAACTATCGCTATGAGGACGCCAAGCGCTCCATCGACGAGTCGCTCGAGCGCCTGGGACTGGAGTACCTCGACCTCATGCTGCTGCACCAGTGCTACTACGACGTATACGGCGCCTGGCGTGCGCTCGAGGAGGCCTACGCGGAGGGCAAGGTCCGCGCCATCGGCGTCTCCAACTTCGACAGTAAGCAGCTCATGGACCTCTGCACGTTTGCCGACGTGAAGCCCATGCTCAACCAGGTGGAGACCCACGTGTTCTGGCAGGAGAAGCCCGAGCATGCCGTGATGGAGAAGCTCGGCGTGCAGCACATGGCCTGGGGCCCCTTCGCCGAGGGCGCCAACGGCTTCTTCACCAACCCGCTGCTGGCCAAGATCGGCGAGAAGTGCGGCAAGGGCGTCGGCCAGGTGGCCCTGCGTTTCCTGATGGACGAGGGCGTCGTCGTGATCCCCAAGTCCAACAAGCCCGCCCGCATGGCCGAGAACTTCGACGTCTTCGACTTCGAGCTGACCGAGGACGACCGCGAGCAGATTCGCGGGCTCGACGCCGGAAAGTCCATCATCCTCGACCACCACAACCTGGACACGGTGCAGTTCCTGCTCGACCGCATCAAGGGTCAGATTGACGCGGCCAAGTAGGGGCATCCCATAGGGAAATCTGGGCTCGGTGCCCGGTCGTCAGGGACGGCGTCCCGACGTCCGGGCACCGAGCTTGTTTATTGGCGGCTTGCCCAGTCGTAGATGTCCTGCACGCGCTGCGGGGCATCCACCAGTGACGACAAGTAGTAGGTGGCATGTGCGTCGGCGTCTGCAATGGGCACGGCGACGCGGTCCAGGTTGCTCCGGGTCGCATGCGTGATGTTGGTCACAAAGCTGATGAGGTCGGTCGTACGCACGAGCTGCTCAAAGACTGAGCGGTCCGCTTGCTCAACGATATTGGCATGGGGCATGTTGCGCCGCAGCATTCCCATCCAGAAGCCCACCTCGGAGAGCACGAGGAAGCTCTCGCCGTCAAGATCGGCAAACGACACCGTTTCGTGTGACGCCAGCCGATGTTTCTGCGGCAGGAAGGCATACAGGTCCTCGACCATGATCTGTACCGAGTGCATGGTGGGCAGGATCATGGGCCGCAGGGTGACGGCGAGGTCGATGGAGCGATTCATGAGGCGGCGCTCGACCTCGTCCTCGGCCAAGGTCACTGGGTTGAGGAGCGTTCCCGGAAAGCGCTCCACGGTGAGCGCGGTGAGGTGCCACACTGGCGCGGGAGCGACGGTGCCAACCAGGAGGGTCCGCTGCCGCCGAGCGAGGTCGGCGAAGGCGTCGAGCATCATGCGCTCGTCGCGTAGGAGGTTGCGCGCATGGTCGACGGCAAGGTGCCCGGCGTCGTTGAGCGTGGCGGAGTTGTGCGTGCGCGTGAAGAGCTCCTGGTCAAGCTCGCGCTCGAGGCGCTTGATCGAACGCGAGAGGGCCGGCTGCGAGAGGTGAAGCTCGTCGGCTGCCGCCGAGATGGTCCCGCATCGCGCGATGGCGTCGAGTTGCCTCATCTGTTCAAGCTCCATGCCAACTCCTTCCACGGTATGCACCCATGTTATCCAAGATTGTGGTCGAATGCATATCGCTATGCGCGAACGGCATAGCCGCATAGCGCAAAGGACGGCAAGGCAACCGAGATTCGCCCATATAGTGGTAATAGGCAGATGACTGCGACCGGGGGAGAAGACCATGCAATACATCACGCTCAACAACGACGTCAAGATGCCGGCCGAGGGCCTGGGGACCTTCCTGATGAGCCCCGCCGACGCCGAGATGGCCACG
>CACXFC010000116.1 GCA_902766835.1 uncultured Coriobacteriaceae bacterium
TCGCTCGTCGTGGGCTACATCTTCAACTACTTCTTCACCTACATCGTGCCGTTCCTCACCAACACGACCTCCATCCTGGCCGATGCCAAGTGGGCTTGGGTCGCCATCGTCATCGTGTGTGCCTGGCAGTCCATCGCCATGAACACCATCATCTACATCTCGGGCCTACAGACCGTGCCTGAAGACGTCTATGAGGCAGGCTCGCTTGACGGCGCCACCGGCTGGAACCAGTTCCGCTACCTCACCTTCCCGCTGATTATGCCGTTCTTCACCATCAACATGGTGCTGTGCATGAAGAACTTCATGATGGTGTTCGACCAGATCATGGCCCTCACCAACGGTGGTCCTGCGCAGTCGACCGAGTCCATCTCGTTCCTTATCTACAACAACGGCATGGCGGGCGGCCAGTTTGGCTTCCAGAGCGCCAACGCCGTGGTCTTCTTCATCCTCATCGTCACCATCTCCGTCCTGCAGACGCGCTTCCTAAGCAGCAGAGAGGAGCAGCTGTAATGCCTGAGAACGTCAAAGAGCGCTATAACTGGCCCGTCACCATCTTGCTTATCCTGGGCCTCATAACCGTCTTGTTCCCGCTGTACATGACCATCGTCATTGCCTTCAAGCAGCCGAGCGAGATGACCAACTCGATCCAGGGCATCCTTTCGCTGCCTGCGCACTGGAGCCTCGAAAACTTCCGCCAGGCCATGGAGGTCACCGACTTCTGGCACTCGCTGGGCAACAGCTTCCTAATCACGGCCATCACGATGGTGTTCACCATCCTCATCCACTCGGTTGCGGGCTATGCCGTGGGTCGTATGAAGGACTCCAACAAGTTCTTCAACCTGGCGTACTACTACATCACCAGCGGCATGTTCGTGCCCTTCGCCATCCTGATGATGCCGCTCGTCAAGCAGACGGCCCAGATGCACATCGACAACCTCGTGGGCGTTATCCTGTGCTACCTGGTGTTCTATATGCCCATGAACGTCATGCTCTACTCGGGCTATCTCAAGAACATTCCCGTGGCCCTCGAAGAGGCCGCCCGCGTGGACGGCGCCAGCACCTGGACCACCTTCTGGCAGGTCATCTTCCCGCTCATGAAGCCCATGCACGCCACCGTGGCCGTGCTCACGGCGCTGGGCACCTGGAACGATGTCATGACTCCGTTGGTCATTATGAGCGGCGGCGGCATGAACACGCTACCTCTGGCCCAGCTCACCTTCCAGACGCAGTTTGGCACCAACTACAACCTGGCCTTCGCCTCATATCTGCTGGCCCTTCTGCCCATCCTGATCTTCTACCTGTTTGCGCAGAAGCAGATCATCAACGGCGTCGTCAACGGCGCAGTCAAGTAGGAGCTTGCGTTCCTCCCTCCCTTCGGGGTCGGCCGCATGGTCGGCCCCATCCCGGGGGAGGTAGGCCTTGTGGCTCCTCTCGGGACATTCCCGCGCCATCCGTCGCGTGGCTTCCTGGTGTTGCCGAGAGGGGCTTCAAGGCCTACCTTCTCCAAAGACGGATGTATCTACCCACCCACGGCACAGGTAAGGAAGACCTCATGCCTATCACCTTTGACGAGCACAGCAAAGCGCTCACCATCCACACCAATCACACCACCTACCAGATGCAGGTCGACGACATTGGCTGCCTGCTGCACCTCTACTACGGCCGCCGCACCGAAGGCGTCATGGACTATGTGCCCTCGCGCTTCGACCGGGGCACCTCCGCCTCGCCCTACGAGAAGGCTGCAGACCGTGGCTACTCGCTCGACTTCCTTCCGCAGGAGTTCCCTGTGCAGGGGGCGGGCGACATGCGCAGTCCCCTTCTGGTGGTGCGTGATGCCGAGGGAGCCTTTGGGTGCGATCTGCGCTATGTGCGCCACGAGATCCATGCGGGCAAGTATGAGCTGGAAGGTCTTCCGGCCGTCTACGCTGGTGCGGATGACGATGCCGAAACCCTTTCGGTCACCCTGCGCGATGAGCGTCTGGGTCTCGAGGTCGAGCTGCTCTATGGCGTGCTGCCCCATCTGGACGTGATCTGTCGTGCGGCAGTCGTGCGCAACGCGGGGAAGGCGCGCATCGTGGTGGAGAAGATCCAGAGCGCCTGTCTCGACTTCGTGCACGGCGACTTTAGCCTAATCAGCTTCCCGGGGCGCCACGGCATGGAGCGCGTGCCCGAGCGTACGGCCGTCCGCCAGCTCTCCTGCGTGGTGGACAGTGCCAAGGGTTCCTCCTCGCATCAGCAGAACCCGCTGTTGATCCTTGCCGATAGCGATGCGACCGAGACCGCGGGGCGCTGCTGGGCCATGGAGTTCGTCTACAGCGGCAGCTTCAAGGGCGAGGCGGCGCGTGACCAGTATGGCCAGACGCGCCTGCAGCTGGGCCTTTCCGACGAGCTCTTCTCCTATCCGCTCGAGCCAGGCGCGCAGCTGGTTGCGCCTGAGGTCATCATGACCTATTCGGCGGTGGGCTTGGACCTGCTCTCCCACAACCTGCACCGCTGCGTGCGCGAGCATGTGTGCCGCGGGTACTGGCGCGACCGGGTGCGCCCGGTGCTCATCAACAGCTGGGAGGCCTTCTACTTTGACTTTGACGGCGACCGTCTGGTGGAGTTTGCCAAGCTCGCCAAAAGGGTGGGCATCGAGCTGCTGGTGGTGGACGACGGCTGGTTTGCCGACCGCCACGACGACAAGCGCAGCCTCGGCGACTGGACGGTCAACGAGGCCAAGCTCGGCGGGACGCTTGCCCAGCTCATCGCTGCCGTCAACGACGTGGGGCTGCAGTTTGGCATCTGGATGGAACCCGAAATGGTGAGCGAGGAGTCGGAACTCTATCGCGCTCATCCCGACTGGGCACTCGTCATCCCGGGCAAGCAGCCGGTGTTGGGGCGCAACCAGCTCGTGCTCGATCTGTCGCGTCCGGAGGTGTGCGACAACGTCTTTGACCAGATCTGTGGCGTGCTTGACCAGGGGCCGGTGTCCTATCTCAAGTGGGACTACAACCGGCTCATCATCGACATCTACTCGCATGTGGCGGCCGACCAGGGCAAGGTTCTCTACGACTACGTCAAGGGTCTGTACTCGGTGCTCGAGCGCGTCAACGAACGCTACCCGGAGCTGCTCATCGAGGGATGCGCCGGAGGGGGCGGGCGCTTTGACGCGGGCATGCTGTACTACACGCCCCAGATCTGGTGCTCGGACAACACCGACGCCATCGACCGCCTGTACATCCAGTACGGGACCTCGTTTGGCTATCCGTGCTCGACGATGGGCGCGCACGTGTCCGCCTGCCCCAACGAGATGTCGGGACGGGTCACGCCGCTCTCCACGCGCGCGACCGTTGCCGAGGCGGGCACGTTTGGCTACGAGCTCGACCTCAAGGAGCTGCCCGAAGAGACGATGGACAAGATTCAGCTGCAGATCTCTTGGCACAAGCGCATTGCTCCGCTCGTGCAGCAGGGGCGCTACCACCGTCTGAGCAGCCCGCTTGCCGATCCCGTCTGTGCCTGGGAGCAGGTGCGCGAGGATGGGAGCCTCGCCTTGGTGAGCGCTGTCGTAATGGAGGACCATGCCTATGGAACCCCACACTTCGTGGTGCCACGTGGCCTGACGTCGGGTGCCCGCTACCGCGATGCCGAACGTGGTGTCGTCTACGATGCCGACGCCCTCATGGAGGTGGGCATCCCTCTGCCGATGACTATGAAGGCAGGGTCTTATCGCTCTTTCACCTATCTGCTCGAACGCGTCTAGGAAAGGCCGTGACTGCTATGGCAGAGCCCATGTTCAACACTGTCTATCAGGCGATTTGCGTACTGGTGGACTATGCCTGCGACAAAAGCCTCATAGGGGAGGAGGATCGTGCCTACGCTGCCAACCTGCTGCTCGACGCCCTGCATCTGGATGCGGACGAGAGCTTTGATCCCCTGGCGCGTGCGTGCGCACCCAATGAGGTGCCCCCGCTGGAAAACATCCTTTCCGCACTTTTGGACGACGCGGTCGCGCGTGGAGTTATCGACGGGGGCATTGCCAGCCGTGACCTGCTCGACACGCGTTTGATGGGCTGTGTGACGCCGCGTCCGAGTGAGGTGACGCGCACCTTCTGGCAGCTGCACGCCGAGGATCCGCAGAAGGCGACCGACTGGTTCTACCAGCTGGCCCTGAGCAGCGACTACATCCGCACCTACCGCATCGAGCGCGACCGCAAGTGGAAGTCGGTCACGCCCTACGGCGAGCTGGACATCACCATCAACCTCTCCAAGCCTGAGAAGGACCCCAAGGCGATTGCTGCGGCGCTGAACGCGCGCCAGGATGCCTATCCGCGCTGCCTGCTGTGCCCGCAGAACGAGGGCTATGCGGGGCGCCTCGACCATCCTGCGCGTCAGACCATCCGCCTTATACCGCTTACGCTAGGTGACGAGAGATGGTACCTGCAATATAGTCCCTACGTGTACTACAACGAGCACTGCATCGTGCTCTCCGAAGAGCACCGGCCGATGTGCATCGACCGCTCGACCTTCGTGAGGCTGCTGGAATTTGTGAAGCTCATGCCGCATTACACGGTGGGCTCCAATGCTGACCTGCCCATCGTGGGCGGATCGATCCTCACCCACGAGCACTTCCAGGGCGGGCGTTACGAGTTTGCGATGGCACGCGCGGGCGTGCGCACGCGCCTGAGCTTTCCCGGCTTCGAGGACGTGCGTGCGGGCATCGTGGAGTGGCCGATGTCGGTGATTCGTCTGGACAGCGACGAGCCCGCGCGGCTCGTGGAGCTGGCGGACCGGATTCTTGTGGCATGGCGCGGCTACTCCGACGAAAGCGTGGGGGTGCTTGCCGAGACCGACGGGACCCCGCACAACACCATCACGCCCATCGTGCGCCGTCGCGGCAAGACCTTCGAGCTCGACCTCGTGCTGCGCAACAACCGCACGAGCGAAGAGCATCCGCTGGGGGTCTTCCACCCGCATGCGGAGCTCCACCACATCAAGAAGGAAAACATCGGCCTTATCGAGGTCATGGGCCTGGCCGTGCTGCCGGCGCGCCTGCTGGGCGAGATGGACCTGCTTGGGCAGACCATCTGTGCCGGTAGGGATGTGGACGAGGTGCCCGAGCTGGCGGCTCATGCGTCGTGGGCAAAGGATGTGCTGGCACGCCATGCAGGCCTCTCCTCGGCCACTCCCGCCGTGGTTGAGCAGGTGCTGCAGGATGAGATTGGCCTGGTCTTTGCTCAAGTGCTCGAGCATTGTGCCGTATTCGATGTGTCAGAGGCCGGGCAGACCGCGTTTGCCCGCTTCGTCGCGTATGTGGGGAGGTAGGACCATGGCAGTGCTGAATAGCGACACCTTGCAGCAGGTCTACGGTGCTGCAACAGGCGAGGCCGTGGAGCGCCTCTCGGCGCTCGAGGCTCGCTATCACGAATGCTTCGATACCGGAGCGCCTGCGTTCTTCTCGGCGCCTGGCCGCACCGAGATCATCGGCAACCACACCGACCACAACGGTGGGAAAATCCTGGCGGCCAGCATCACGATGGACACCATCTGCGCGGCGGCCCCGAGTGGGAACCGCATGGTCACCATCGTGAGCGAGGGCTACCCCGAACCGACCGTCATCAACCTCGACGCCCTCGACGAGGTGCCTCACTGCGCAGGTACGCCCTCGCTGGTGGCGGGTATGCTCGAAGCCTTCCGCTTGCGCGGGTATGCGGTCGACGGCTTCAACGCGGTCGTCTCGACGCAGGTCATCTCGTCGGCCGGTGTGAGCTCCTCGGCCTCCTTCGAGGTGCTGCTCTGCGCGGTGGTGAACCACCTCTTCAATGCCGACACCATCGACGTGGCCATCTACGCCTTGGTGGGCCAGCATGCCGAGAACGTCTGGTGGGAGAAGGCCTCCGGCCTCATGGATCAGATGGCCTGCGCGGTAGGTGGCACCATCGTGCTCGACTTCTCGGATGGCGTGCGCTATGAGCGCGTGGATTTCTCTTACGATCAGCTGGGCTGCGACCTGGTGATTGTCAACACGGGCAAGGGGCATGCGGACCTCTCGGAAGAGTACTCGTCAGTGCCGGGCGAGATGCGTGCCGTGGCGGCTGCGCTTGGCGTCGAGCGCCTGTGCGACACGAGCGAGCAAGCGCTGCTGGAGCACTTCGACGAGGTGCGGGCTACTGTGGGGTGCGACCGGGCGCTCATGCGCGCCTTGCACTACTTTGAGGAGTGCGCGCGCGTGGACGATGCCGTGGCAGCGCTTGCGTCGGGCGACAAGGATCGTGTGCTGGCCCTCATTGAGGCATCGGGCAGCTCGTCTTGGCGGTGGCTGCAGAACGCCTACGTCACGGGTGATGCCGCCGAGCAGTCCATTCCACTTGCGCTTGCGCTTACCGAGCTCTATCTCAAGCGCGCGGGTGGTGGTGCCTGCCGCCTGCATGGTGGTGGCTTTGCGGGTGTCATCATGTGCGCCGTGCCCAAGGAGGCTACTGCGGGCTATATCGAGCTGATGTCCGAACACTTTGGCGCGAGCAACGTGTATCTCACCAACATACGAGCTGCCGGCGCGGTCTGCCTTGGGTCGTGACAACACCGATAACGTGCGGTGACTTGTTGGCTGCCTGCGACGGCTCTCCTTTCTACCCATATGACTCTGCAGGTCTAGGGCGGCACTAGTCACCGAGCGTCTTTGGGGTGGGCGGGGATTCCTGCCTGCCCCTTTTCCATTACCATAGAATTGTGACTTAGCCAAAGGCCCCAGAATGCATCGGAGGCGCACCATGATCGAGGACTATCGCAAGGCATGCAAGCGTGGGCGCCGCGAGGTAAGCGATGCCGTGTCGCATGGGCGCTACCCGTACCTACCGGTGCTTGACGACATCTTGGGCAACGACGCGCATGGGTCTGGCGAAGTGCCGATTGGCGTGCGCGATGTTCCCATGGAACTGGTGGTGGGCACCAAGACGCGTGCCCGCGCCAACACCTTCTCGTGCGGCTTTCTGCCCATTGCCGATGAGGGCAGCGAGTTTGCCGCCAAGTGGAGCCGCCTCTACGATGCGCAGATATCCGAGGGCATCCGCGACCCAGTGGTGGTCTACGAGTACCTCCAACGCTTCTACGTGCAGGAGGGCAACAAGCGTGTGAGCGTGCTGCGCTCGCTGGACGTGCCTACCATCACCGCAAGCATCACGCGCGTGATGCCGGCGCCCTCCGAAGACCCGGCCATCCGCTGCTACCACGAGTTCGTTCGGCTATATCAGGTGGCGCCGGTGTACGGGCTGCGCTTCTCCCAGGAGGGGGCGTGTGAGCAGCTGGCAACACTTTTGGGACAGTCGCTCGATGAGCCGTGGCCAGAGGACACGGTTCGTGCCCTGACGTCTACGTTCTATCGGTTTACCCGCTCGTACCGGGCGCGTGGCGGCGACATGCTTGCGCAGACGGTCGCCGACGCATTCCTGCTCTATGTGCGCTCCTATGCGACCTCCGGTCCGCTGAGCATCTCGGATGCCGAGATGGACCGCCGGGTGGCGCGCATCTGGGGAGAGCTCGTGGTGGCGGCCCAAGACGATGCGATCGCCTACCTTGAGGACCCCTCCGAGCGACGCGGGCATCTGGTGAGCAAGGTCAAGAGCGTCTCGAGGAGCCTGCGGCCGGCAAAGCCGCTGCGTATGGCTTTCGTGTACGACCGCGATCCCAGTACATCGGGCTGGTGCGCCCAGCACGAGCGGGGGCGCCTCAGCCTGCAGGACCGCTTGGGCTCTGACGTCGAGACGGTCGCTTTCTTTGGGAGAGGCTCCGACGAGGACTTCGGGCGGGCGGTGGCGGCGTCGCTTGCCGACAAGGTCGACGTGGTGGTGACCGCCTCGCCGCGCCAGATGGAGCAGACCCGCCGGGCGGCAGTGGCGCATCCCGGCACGACCTTCATCAACTGCTCGATCAACCTCTCTTCGAGTGCCGTGCGCACCTTCTATGCCCGCATGTACGAGGTTAAGTTCCTCATGGGTGCGCTTGCGGCTGGCATGGCCGAGAACCATCGCGTGGGCTATCTGGCCATCTCGCCCATCTTTGGTAGTGTGGCCGAGATCAACGCCTTTGCGATTGGCGCTGCGATGGTTGACCCCTATGCCACCGTGCACCTGAAATGGAGCTCGGCGGAAGGCTATGACTGGCGCCGGGAGCTTGAGGAAGACGACGTGCACGTGCTTGCCGGACGCGACTATCCCAACCCGCGCGACCCTAGTGAGCCCTGGGGCCTTTGCTGCCTGCATCGCGGTGCTGCGCCAGAGCGCGTGGCAACGCCCGTTTGGGACTGGGGGCGCTACTACGAGCTCATTGTGCGCTCCCTGCAGGACGACCGCTGGCGCAAGGAGGGCGCCGCGCATCGCGACCAAGCGCTCAACTACTGGTGGGGCATGTCGGCTGGTGTCGTGCGCCTCGAGCTGGGGGAGGGCATCGCCACGGGCCAGCGCCGTCTTGTCAATCTGCTGGAGCGTGAGGTCCGCGAGGGACGCGTCCATCCCTTTGAGGGGCTGCTGGTTGCCCAGCGGGGCGAGGTCGTGCGCAAGGAGGGAGAGCAGCGCCTTGCGGGCGAGGAGATCGCCTCCATGCGCTGGCTCAACGAGAACGTGGTGGGGCGGCTGCCTAAGCGATGGGAGCTCTCGCGCGAGGGTGCGGATGCGGTGGCGGCGTCGGGGGTCATTTCGGCCGAAACCGACGCGGCGGACAACTGAGGTGGCTAACATGCGCATCTTGGCCATAGCGGACGTGGAGGACGACCTGTTGCTCTCACGCCTCACGCAGCATGAGGGCGGCTCGTACGACCTCGTTATTTCATGTGGCGACCTAAGCCCTTCCTATCTTGATTGCGTGGCCACGCTTGCCAACGCGCCTCTGGCCTACGTGCGCGGCAACCATGACGTGGGTTACGAGGACAGCTGGGAGATGGGCGGCACCAACCTGGATGGGCGCATCGAGCGCTTTGGCGATTTGCGGGTGGCCGGGCTCGAGGGGTCCGTTGACTACCGAGAGGGGATTGTGGGCTACAGCCAGGGCGAGATGCGGCGCAAGGTGGTGGCGCTGGGGCTTCGTGCTGCACTCACCGGTGGCATCGATGTGCTGGTGACGCACACGCCACCACGAGGCCATGGCGACCTGCCCGACGGCCCGCACGAGGGCTTCGATGCTTTCAACGGCCTGCTCTCTTGGGTGCATCCCGCCCTCATGCTGCACGGACATGTGCATCTCAACTATGGAATGCTGGAACGCAGGCGATCGCATCCCAGCGGCACCGAATTGATCAACGCGTATGGATGGCAGGAAATCGAACTGTGAGATCCCGCAAGGGGAGGAAGACATGAACGATGGCCCGGACTATCGCTACCACACGCTGCTCAACTCGGGCGAGCTGTACGACAGCGGCATCAAGGAGCTGACGTCGTATCAGCACGAGCTGGTAGAGCTTCTGCGACAGTACAACGCTACGCCCGAGACATCCGAGGGCTTGGCCAAGCGCAGGAGCCTGCTGCCCACGCTGCTGGGAAGCTGCGGCGAGCATGTGTGCCTGATGCCTCCGGTTCATGCCAACTGGGGCCTGCGTCATGTGCACATAGGCGATGACGTGTACTTCAACTTTGGGGCGACGTTCGTTGACGACGCGGACATTCTCATTGGTAGCCGCTGTCAGTTTGGCCCCAATGTGACCATCTGCACGGCAGAGCACCCGCTCGACCCTTCCGAGCGCGCTCGCGGCTTGCAGTATAACTTGCCGGTTCGTATCGAGGATGATGTGTGGGTGGGCGCGGGAGCCATCATTCTGGCAGGCGTGACCATAGGGCATGGTGCCGTGGTGGGTGCTGGTAGCGTGGTGACCCGCGACGTGGAGCCCCTCACGGTGGTTGCGGGTGCGCCGGCGCGCGTGATCCGTTGCCTGTAGAGGTGTGACAGGCGCAGGGATTTGATTCGCACCGCGAGAAATGCGGGCTAACTTGGGGTTTTCCTTATAACACGGCCTGGCGCCTGCGATTCCGGTTACCTTCTGGCAAGTTACGGTGGCAAGTCATATCAGTGAGGCCATTCGTCCTGCATGCTATCAATAGAAACGGTGGCTGCAATAGGAGGAGGGCCCTGCCCCTCGTATATGAAGGCCAACGGCTGGTGATTCTGCTGTGTCATGGCGCCCTCCTTTGCACGATGCAAACGGTAGCGGAACGCCTGGGTGTTTGGAACGAATCGAAACGGTTCATGCCATGAACGGCGCGCGTAGGCCTACATATCGGTTATGGATTGGAACCTGCAGGGGCGCCGCTATGGTTCATACTAGAACCAAGGGAACGCCTCATAAGAAGGCACACAAGGGAAAGAGGACACACTATGCTTCGTATCGCGATCTGCTGTGGCGGTGGTTTTTCTTCTTCTACCATGGCGGCACATCTTAACAAGCAGCTCGAGGAGAGCGAGTTCAAGGACAAGGTATTCCTCGAGTTCATTCCCTTCTCGGGCCTTTGGGGCGAGAGCGCTGCCTTCAGCAACGGTCAGATCAAGGAGCGCCAGGACGAGGTAGACGTCGCGCTGTGCTGCCCGCACCTCGAGTTCCCTGCCAAGGATGCCACCAAGCAGGGCAAGCTGCGCATTCCCGTCTTCATTCTGCCCATGCGCCTGTATGGCCAGATTGACATCGCCAATGTCGTCGAAGAGGCGGAGGACGTGCTTGAGCTTTGGAACAACGGCGTCCAGAACCCCATCGTCTTCCCCGATGAGCCCCGCTCGATGACTGCCACGCGCAACGTCTCGCATCGTCGTTGGCTGGCCCAGCAGAAGAAGTAGCCCACAGGCACCATCTTCAACGAATCAGCGCCCCGACACCCGTCGGGGCGTTTTTGTGCACCAGGGACGGTCCTCGCTGCACACGGATGTGAATCGGGGACGGTCCTCGTTTCACATCCGTGTGAATCGGGGGCGGTCCTCGTGCGTGGGGCGCGTGGCCCGCCGCTCATTCGCGGGATGGGCGCTCGTCGCTTTGGCGCGGCAGGGCGGCGAACTCGCTCCCTGCGGTCGCTCAGACAGCGCCGCCCTCCCGCCGCGCCTTTGCTCCTCGCATCCCGCGGAATTCGCTTAGGGCCACGCGCCCCACGCACGAGGTTCGTCCCCGTTCCGGTGGACGAAATTAAGGGACACGCCCTTTTTGCCCAGCTGGGCAAAAAGGGCGTGTCCCTTAATTTCACGCAAATGTGCA
>CACXFC010000117.1 GCA_902766835.1 uncultured Coriobacteriaceae bacterium
CTCTTGGTGGAGTGCGTCTTCCAGGTGTTGCCGCAGGTGCAGCGCACCGTGCACTCAACGTAATTAGGATGGATGCCTTGCTTCATGTGGGTCTCCTTCGTTGTGTTCTGGTTTCCGACCAGAACGAGGGGTAGTACCTGTCTTAACAAGCGGCAGGATGCTTGCGTAAGACAGTCAAGCTTTCGTAGTGTAACAGATTTGCGTGGAGTGTGGGGGTGCGGGTGGACAGGGGTCCGGTGGACTATGGAGAGGATGTGACGGAAGGGCCGGTCTGGGCCGTGGGATGCGGACCCCTTGTGGACGGGTCCGCGCCTGACGGCTTCCCTCGGCCGGTTTCGAAATTAGGGGACACGCCCTTTTTGCTCAGCTGGGCAAAAAGGGCGTGTCCCCTAATTTCTCCCACCGCTTCCTTCTCCTGATACCATGAGAGGAACTGCACCCACAGCGAGGAGGCGCCATGTTCCTTTCGGTAGACGTTGGCAACACCCAGACCACCCTTGGCCTGTTCGACGCGGACGGTAACGTCGTACGGCAGTGGCGCATGGCCACCGACCGCACCGACACCTCCGACCAGCTCCACGAGCGCCTCTTTGGCTACTTCCAGATGCTGGGCTTCAACCTTGCCGTAGTGGATTACGTTGCCATAGCCAGCGTGGTGCCCATCCTCGCCCAGTCGTGGCAGCGCATGGTGCGCACGGCCTTTGGCTCAGAGCCTCTGATGATTGACGCCACGCGCGACTGCGGCATCACCATCAACATGCCCGACCCGCGCCAGGTAGGTGCCGACCGCATCGCCAACGCACTGGCGGCTAAGGCCACCTACGGCGCTCCGGTGATTGTGGTGGACTTTGGCACGGCGACCAACATCGACGTGGTGGACGCGGCCGGCACGTTCCGCGGAGGCGCTATCATGCCCGGCCTGCTGCTCTCGGCCAATGCGCTGTTCTCGCGCGCCGCCAAGCTGTCGAGCGTGCCTCTGGTGGTGCCCCCACACGCACTGGGCGACTCCACCGAGACCGCCGTGCAGTCGGGCGTGGTAATTGGCGCTGCAACGCAGATAGAGGGCCTGGTGGAGCGCATCCAGCGCGAGCTGGCCGCCGAGGGCGAGAACGTGCCGCGCGCGACTGTGGTGGGCACAGGAGGCTACTCTGAGACCATCGCCCAGGCGACCGATATCTTCGACGCGCTTGACCCCGACATCACCATCCGTGGCATCTACCAGATCTACCGCCACGCCGTAGAAAAGCACGCCGCCCGCGCCGAGTAGCATAGGCTCCTGTTAGCGGGCACAATCAACTAGCGCCGGTGCCGCCACATCGATATGCCTCCATGTGGCGGCTTTTTCAGCCATCCATGCTATACTATGTTGCTATACGTATAGCATGGAGGCTAAACATGAGCGAGCTTACATCTCAACTCAACGTTCGCATGAACAGAGAGCTTAAGCTGGCTGGGGACCAAGCGCTTGCCAAGGCCGGACTCTCCCCTTCCACAATCATCCGCATGCTGTGGGAGAAGCTGAGCGAGCCCGGCGAACACCTCAACCCAATCCTAGCTGCGCTTGGCACACAACCCCCTACCGAACAGACGGCTACGGACCAAGGCGACCGCATAGCACTCGTGCAAGAAGGTGCACAGCTATTTGAGAAAGGATGCCTCGAGCTGGGCATTTCCGTCCCTGTATCCTCACCATCCACATGGAAGGATGTACGCGAAGAGAGCATCGACGCACGTCTGCGTGAAAGGGGTATGGCATGAGCAACACTCCTCTCAGGCTCTTACTCGATACTAACGTCCTGCTTGACGAGTACCTTCCCATGCGTCCCGGCTCACAGGTATCGCGCACACTTCTGTGCACAGCTCAAGAGCAAGGGCTTGACCTTCTGTATCCAGCACGTGTCCTCGTGGACATCCACTACCAGATTGCCAGCACGCTTAAGAGGCTGGTTCGCGCCGATAGGGGGGTCTTGAGCGAAAGTGACGCACAATCTATTCAACGCATCGCCTGGAGTTGCATAGACAACCTATGCGAGTTTGCCACTGCTGTTGGACTTGACGAGTCCGACATATGGCTTGCACGCAAGTACCGCCGCTTCAATGGGGACTTTGAAGACAACTTCGTTCTAGCCGCAGCCGAGCGCGCACGGGTGGACTACCTCGTAACCAGCGATCAAAAGCTCCTGCGCAAGGCAACGGTGGCAGCGCTCTCCCCTGCCGACATGCTCTCCCTTCTGGAAGCACGAGCAGTGCAACCCTAGCCAACCGCACCCGTTACAAAAACGTACCGCCCCGCTGGAATCCTTGTTCCAGCGGGGCGGCACTGTTAGGTGCGCTTATGCGCGGATGCTAGTCCTGAGCCTTCCTCCTGCGGTGGATGCCGTAGGCCAGAGCCACAAGGCCTCCAATGGCCAGGCCAATGACCAGCGGCTGATTGAACAGGTCGCCCGTCTTGACAAGATTCTGGTAGCTCGCCGGGCGCTCAACCTCGCGCTGCTTGTGGATTTCTTTCTTCTCCTCCGCGGGCTTAATCGGATCGTACAGGCTGATTACGAATGCCTGATCGGCGCCGGAGCCACTGATGATCTCGAACTCGGCGTTGCCGTCCTCGCCACCAGCCAGGATCTTACCGGTGGTGTTGAAGTCCTCGCTGTACAGCTCGAACGTCACGTCCTTGGCCAGGCCGTAGCCTGCGGGCGCCGAGACCTCGTGCAGCACGTAGCGAGTGTTGACGTCCAGCGTGCGCGCGATCTCGTGCGCGGTGCCGGTCGAAATCCACTCCGCCACGACGGTGCTGGGGTCGCTCTCCTTGTAGATCACCAGATGGGCGCCCTCAACGTACTCGTGCGTGTCTTTGCGGAGCTTGTTGACCAGCACGCGGGTCACGTTGTCGGCCACCGGGTTCTCGGTGGGCTCATAGTCCAGATAGACGTCCGGCTCGTACGCCAGCGCAGCGCCGGGGGCCAGCAGGGCGACAACGAGGGCAATCGTTGCCATAAGCGCGGCTGCTATGC
Organism: uncultured Coriobacteriaceae bacterium; assembly: GCA_902766835.1. Classification (GTDB taxonomy): domain Bacteria; phylum Actinomycetota; class Coriobacteriia; order Coriobacteriales; family Atopobiaceae; genus UBA1367. The sequence continues at coordinate 3,012 of CACXFC010000117.1, forward strand.
CTGTGTGCTTGTGCATCTTCATCTCTCTTGCTCCCTTCCTGCTAGCCGTTGTTCTTGATGTAGTCCACCGCTTCGTCATAGCTTGCGAAGTACTTGAGGCTGAACTGGCCACCCTCAATCAGCAGCGTGAAGTAGTCGGTGGGATACGGGTCGACCAGGTGGCCTGCTGGTGGCGGCTCCTCCTCCTTGAAGTAGTACACAACGCCTTCAAGAGTCGGGATGTCGTAGTACAGGTTGCCGCCCGCGTCGGACTCCTGGACACCCAGGTAGATGTCGGCGCCGTCGGGGTTGACCATCCACAGGCCATAGTGAGCGCCTGCGAGCGGGGTCTTGATGCCCTTCTCAAGGTCCTCACGGCTGTACTTGACTGCGTGGATGCCCACGGTCTTGTACTTGTTGGTGATGGTGGGAACCTCAACCGCCTTGCCGTCCTGGCTGTAGGTGCCCGTTGCGGTCAGCACACCGTCCGTCTTGTTCTCAACAACCGCAACCTTCAGCTCGATGGTCTCGGTGCTGTAGTTGATGGTGGAGTCGGTGCCCGCAACCTCGGTGATGGTGTAGGTGTGC
>CACXFC010000118.1 GCA_902766835.1 uncultured Coriobacteriaceae bacterium
CCGATTCTGGTGCACGGTGGCAATTAAGGGACACGCCCTTTTTTGCCCCGCGGGGCAAAAAAGGGCGTGTCCCTTAATTGCCACTTCGTACCTGATCGATTGGCTCGCTCGCCACTGGGCTCATGCGCAAAGAGGACCATCCTCGGTTTACATGGTGTGGACATCGTGTGCAGGGAGCTGTGGATTGTTTCCAATAGGCGTCAATGCCTCATGTGACATTGCATCAAATTGCATAGCTTTGGTACGGTACCATCCGTAAAACCTGCGGGAACCCGCACAACCACGCGAAGGAGGGGCCACATGAAGAATATCGTCACACTGCAGGGCTCCATCCGACGCCAGGACCGACGTACCACGCTGCGACGCTAGCGCGTGTTGTTGTAGGTCCAGGGGCTCCAAAACACACTCCCCGCACATATACGGACACAACAGCACCCGGCGCCGCCGGGTTTTTTCATGCCAATGCACGAAAACAACCCATTAACCAGCAACTATGCAAGAAGCAATCAAAAGCAAGCTAGGCAATACGAAATCGTGAAAGAGCTCAGAGCAATCGGGCATTCGCAAGAGAGGAACCAATCATGAGCGAACAGAGGGAAAAGGTAGTACTCGCATATTCCGGCGGTCTTGACACGTCCGTCATGGTCAAGTGGCTGCAGATCGAGCGCAACCTTGACGTCATTGCCATCTGCGGCAACGTCGGCCAGGACGAAGAGGACCTCGAGTGGGTCAAGCAGAAGGCCTACAACATGGGCGCCATCTACTCCGACGCCGTTGACCTGCGCAAGTCCTATGCCAGCCGCGTGCTGACCAAGGCCATCGCCGCAAACGCGCTCTACGAGAACACCTACCCGCTGCTCTCGGCCCTTTCGCGCCCCATGCTCGCCAAGTATCTGGTGGACTACGCTCACAAGCACGGCGCTCACTACATCGCACACGGCTGCACTGGCAAGGGCAACGACCAGGTGCGTTTCGAGACCTGCATCCATGCGCTCGATCCCGACCTTGAGATCATCGCTCCCGTGCGCGAGTGGGACCTCCTGACCCGCGAGCAGGAGATGGAATGGGCCGCCGAGCACGACGTGCCGGTGCCCACCACTGCCGCCAAGCCCTACTCCATCGACGACAACCTGTGGGGCCGCGCCATCGAATGCGGCGTGCTGGAAGATCCGTGGAACGAGCCGCCCGCAGACATCTGGACCATGACTACGGACCCCGAGCAGGCGCCCGACACCCCCGAGTACGTCGTGCTGAGCTTTGAGCATGGTATCCCCACGGCCATCAACGGCGAGAAGATGAAGCTCCTGCCGCTGATCATCAAGCTCAACGAGATGGTGGGCGCCCACGGCTTTGGCCGCATCGACATGATCGAGAACCGCGTCATCGGCATCAAGAGCCACGAGTGCTACGAGTGCCCCGCGTCGCTGGCCATCATCAAGTGCCATCAGGCCCTCGAGTCGCTGGTGCTCGACCACGACACCCAGCACTACAAGCACCAGATCGACCAGACCTGGGCAACGCTCATCTACGACGGCCTGTGGTTCTCGCAGCTCAAGAAGGCACTCGATGCCTTCATTGCCAACACGCAGGAGTTTGTGACCGGTGACGTGCGCTTCAAGCTGTACAAGGGCAGCATGACCGTGGTTGGCCGCAAGAGCGATTACGCCATCTACCAGTACGGTCTTGCCACCTACAGCGAGGGCGACACCTTCGACCGCACCGCCTCCAAGGGCTTCATCGACATTCACAGCCTGCCGTCCAAGACGTGGTCGCAGGTGCAGGGCCCCGGTTCGCATCGCACCAACGAGGGTCACGACTTCGACCAGTTCTAAGATTGGGCGTCCATACGTGACGGTATGACGGAAAAGGGGAGCATCCCGACAGACATGCGGGGTGCTCTCCTTTGGCCCCTGTGAGGGAAGCTACAATCACTACCAAGCAGTAAGCACGAGGTATACCCGCAGCAAGGAGAGTCCATGGCACTGTGGTCCGGCAGATTTGAGCAGAGCGTCAGCGAGTTTACGCAGCGCTTTGGCGCATCGCTTGAAGTCGACAAGAACATGTATCGGCAGGACATTGCCGGATCGATTGCGCACGCGCGGATGCTGGCCAGGCAGGGCGTCATCAGCCAGAGCGACTTCGAGCACATCGAGGTGGGCCTGCTTGAGATTGCCCATCAGATTGATCAGGGGCGCTTCAAGTACGACATCAACGACGAAGACATCCACATGGCCGTGGAGGGCGAGCTGATTGACGACATTGGTGCCGCAGGCCAGCGCCTGCACACCGGACGTTCGCGCAACGACCAGGTGGCTACTGACATTCGCCTGCATGCCAAGTCGATGCTGCTGACGCTGATGGCCGAGAACTACTCGCTGCGCAAGGTCATCACGCGCGCTGCGCGCAAGTACTTCGGCGTGGTCATGCCCGGCTACACTCATTTGCAGCATGCCCAGCCGGTGCTGTTCTCGCACCACCTGCTGGCCTACTTCTGGATGTTCACGCGCGACTTCAAGCGCCTGCACGACGCCTACCAGGCGGCAGACGTCAACCCGCTGGGTTCTGCGGCCTTGGCTGGCACCACCTACCCTCTTGACCGCTTCTACACCACCGAGCTTCTGGGCTTCGACCGTCCCTCGCCTAACTCAATGGATGCGGTGAGTGACCGCGACTACCTGCTCGACCTTGAGTACGCCTGCAGCATGAGCATGATGCACCTCTCGCGCCTGTGCGAGGAGATCGTGCTGTGGAGCACCACCGAGTTTGGCTTCATCACGCTGTCTGACAGCTACGCCACTGGCTCGAGCATCATGCCGCAGAAGAAGAACCCCGACTTTGCCGAGCTCACGCGTGGCAAGACTGGCCGTGTGGTGGGCGACCTTGTGGGCCTGCTGGTGACGATGAAGTCGCTGCCGCTTGCGTACAACAAAGACCTCCAGGAGTGCAAGGAGGGTGCCATCGACGCCTTCGACACCCTGCGCGATTCCATGATTTGCATGGAGGGAATGATCGACACCTGGACCGTGCATGCCGATACGATGCTGCGCGAAGCCGGCCTGGGCTTTACCGCGGCTACCGATGTGGCCGACTACCTTGCCAAACGTGGCGTGCCCTTCCGCAAGGCGCACGAGATTGTGGGCGAGCTGGTGCTGTACTGCGAGAAGCACAAGAAGGGCCTTGAGGATCTGACCCTCGACGAGTTCAAGAAGGCTTCGCCTGTCTTCCGCGACGACATTGTGGGCGAGCTTGACCCCGAGGCCATTGCCCGTGCCCGTACCACCTACGGCGGCACGGGTCACGATGCCGTGCGCGAGCAGCTGCGCGAAGCCTCCCGCGCTCTCAAACGCGACCGCCGCGTGGTTACCGCTATTCGCGAAAAGGGTGGCGTAATCGAGTAGGAGACACGCCCCGCCCCTAATTGTCATCTTCAGGGGCGGGGAGATATGCTTCCGGTGCACGTTATTGCTTAGGCTCCGCGAGCGCTTGATCGAGCTCGGCCACGCTGACCCCAAGGAGCTCTGCCGCCTCCTCGCGGGTCAGCTTGCCGCTCCCGACGAGCG
>CACXFC010000119.1 GCA_902766835.1 uncultured Coriobacteriaceae bacterium
ATGGTTACTCCTGTTCGATGCAGCCGAAGGGGCACGACTGGACGCACTGGTTGCAGCCGATGCACTGGTTGGGGTCGATGACCGCGTGACCGGTTTCGTCGCGGCCCAGGGCCGGGCATCCAATCTGGATGCAGCGCCCGCACCTGCGGCAGTCGCGAATGACCGGCATCTTGCCGCGGCTGCGGTCGATCAGGCGACACGGCGCCTTGAAGATGATGACCGACAGCATGTCGGTGTGGCTGGTGGCCTCCTTCAGCGCCTGGCGGATGGCCTTGGCGTCCTGCGCGTCAACCACCTGCACCTCGTCCACGCCAATGGCCTCGCAGAGCTTGACCAGGTCAAGCTGCTTGCCGGCGGGCACGTCGAGCGGGTTCACGCGTGCGGCCTGGTCGGCAAGGGTCACGCCGTTAACGGGGTTGCCCTGCGTGCCGGTCATGGCCGTGGTGCGGTTGTCGAGGATGCACAGCGTCCCCTTGCCGCCGTTGTACACGGTGCCCAACAGACTCGTGATGCCCGAGTGCGCGAAGGTGGAGTCGCCAATGACGCCCACCACCGGACGGCCGGTGCGCTCGGCGGCACCCGCCAGCTCCATGCCATGCGCCATGGAGAGCGAGGCGCCCATGTCGATGACCGAGTCGACCGAGCGGAACGGGGCCACGGCACCCAGCGTGTAGCAGCCAATGTCGCCGGTCACGATAGCCTTGATGCGGCGCAGCTCCACGTACACCAGGCGGTGCGGGCAGCCGGCGCAGAACGCGGGCGGACGCGGGGGCAGGCCCTCGGCAGCTGCGCGATGAGCGGGCTCCTCCACGCCAAAGGAGGCGCGAATGTGGGCCGGCGTGACCTCGCCCGAGCGCGGCAGACGGCCGCCGGGGAACGCGGACACCTTCACGCCCATGGCACGCACGCGCATCTCGAGGTAGGGGTTGGCCTCCTCCACCACGTAGAGCTCGTCGACCAGCGAGGCGAACGCGGCAATCTTTGCCGGGGGCAGCGGCCAGGTAACGCCCAGCTTCAGCACCGAAGCGTCAGGCATGGCTTCGCGCACGTGCACGTACAAAGCGCCGGCGCAGATGATGCCCACCTTGGTGTCGCGCATCTCAACGCGGTTGAGCGGGGTCTCCTCAGCCCAGGCAACCAGCTCGTCCTCGCGGTCGTTGGCCACCAGCGTGCGGCGTACGGCGTTTGCCGGCATCATCACGAACTTCTCGGGACGGCTCTCGTAAGGGCGCGGCTCGATGTCTGTGCGCGAACCCACCACATCTACCAGCGTCTTTGTATGGGCGATGCGCATGGTCTCGTGCAGCATGACCACGGTGTCAAACTGCTCGGAGATATCAAAGGCCTGCTGGGCCATCTCGTAGGCCTCTTGGCTGTCCGAGGGATCCAGACACGGGATGCGGCCAAAGGCTGCATAGTGACGGCTGTCCTGCTCGTTCTGTGAGCTGTAGCAGCTGGGGTCGTCGGCAGCCAGAAGCACCAGGCCAGCATTGACGCCGGTGTTGGCGGCGCTCATGAAGGGGTCGGCGGCCACGTTGACGCCCACGTGCTTCATGGTCACCAGGCTGCGCACGCCTCCCATGGCAGCGCCCAAACCCACCTCGAGGGCGACCTTCTCGTTGGGTGCCCACTCGGCGTACACGTCGGGCTTGGTAACGAAGTTCTCAAGAGTCTCGGTGGACGGGGTGCCCGGGTAGGCAACGCCCACGGCAACGCCAGTCTCCCACGCCCCCTGCGCGATGGCCTCGTTGCCCGATAGCAGTTGTTTGCTCATAGGGTCTTCCTCTCCTGCAACAAAACTTGAACCAGTATAGCCGCACAAAGAGACAGGCGTGTTACCAAGTGAGCTTGCCCGGGTCAAGACGGTACGCGTGCGCTGAGGAGCATATCTCTCGGTTGCGTAGATGGGCGAAACCTTTGCGTTAGGAAAATCCGTTACTAGGTAAGACCAAAGCGCGTCGTCCGAAAATGACTGCCTTCGGCTTCTGATGAACTGGGATTTTTCAAATGGACAAGGCCACTCACAGACCATGCATCAGAATCTTTTGCCTAGTAACGGGTTTTCCTAACGGCTATCTACGTGCTCAGCCCGAATACACAAGCCGTCTACGGTGCACTCGGTATGGAATCGATGCCTGCCTGGGAATAGGGCATGCCCCTTGGTTGCCCGGTAACAGGCGTGTCGCCAAAATACCCATATTTTGAGACAACATCACCACAGTCTGGGTATAAAACGTAGTCAGGCTCAGAGCGCCAGATCTAAGGAGGAACAAGATGTTCGACAGAATTGCAGTCAAGGCTCAGGGCAAGGAAGCCTTCAAGAAGAATTACTGGCCCAGCGTGGCCGTTGCCTTCATCATGTCGCTGCTGCTCGGCGGAACGGGCGGTGCAGTCAGCAACGCCACTAGCTCGGTACCGGATACCACTCAGGTGCACTATGAGGTTTCCGGCGACCTCGATGCCGCAATCGATGCGATCACTCCCGAGCAGGCAGTCCTTATTATCGGCGCCATCGCCGGCGTGCTGATGACGATTCTTGCCATCTCGTCCATCATTCGCATCGTGCTGTTCAACCCGATCACGGTTGGCGGCAACCACTTCTTCAAGAAGAACGTCAGGGGCGAGTCGCCCACAGTTGGCACCATTGTCGATGGCTTTAGCCCCTATGCGCATGTGGTTGTTACCATGCTGCTGAAGGACGTCTTCGTCGCTCTATGGTCGTTGCTGCTGATTGTTCCCGGCGTCATCAAGTCGTATGAGTACCGCCTGGTCCCCTACCTCGTGAAGGACCATCCCGAGCTGAAGCCCATGGAAGTGCTGAAGCTGTCCTCGCGCATGATGCAGGGCAACAAGTGGGCCGCCTTCGTCATGGATCTCTCGTTCCTCGGCTGGCTCATCCTTGGCATCTTCACCTTCAACCTGGGCAACATCTTCTGGACCTTCCCGTACCAGGACAACGCCGACGCCGCGCTGTACGAGGAGCTCTGCCGTCAGAACGCCTAAAGCGCTCAACTCAGGAAACTAAGGGACACGCCCTTCTTTGCCCCGCGGGGCAAAGAAGGGCGTGTCCCTTAGTTTCCCTGTCTGTCTCTCTTAGCCCTGG
>CACXFC010000120.1 GCA_902766835.1 uncultured Coriobacteriaceae bacterium
CATCGTCATGGTCGGCACCATGGTCATCGGCGCCGTTGCCGCAACCTGGATCAACATCACCACTGCCCTGAGCTTCCAGTTCTCCGCTGACAGCGGCCTGGTCCTTCAGGACACCCTCGACTCGATCTTCCCCAAGTTCCTCAACATCTTCTTCGTGTGGCTGTGCTGGTACCTCATGACCAAGCGCAAGATGTCCCCGACCGTGGTCATGGGCCTGCTCGTGGTCGTCGCTCTCGTGGGCGTTCTGCTGGGCTTCTTCGACCCGGGCCTGTCCTACTAAGCTGCAGGGGATGGAGTAGGCACGATGGGACTTCGCGAGGCTCTGCATGCAAAAGGGGGCGAGCCCACACTCTATCGGCGGGAATGGCAGCAAACTGACAACCCGCTGGTTAACGAGGCGCGTGCTCAGACTCTTGCGATACAGAGGCTTCAACTCTGGTTGCGTCTTGCCTACTCCGTGCTTGCGCTGGCTGTGCTCCTTGGCTACTGGGGCTTTGCCGAGAACGGCGGGCTCGCAGCAGGGATTGCAGGCGTCGTGATTGGCGTCTTGGCGCTGGTTTGCGTGCTGGTGCTTAGATTGGGCATCGGAAATGGGCGCAAGAACGTCAATGCAATGCTTGAGGCACTTAAGCCAACAAGTAAGGACGAGAGTCCTGCTCACTAAGCGTGAAATAGACTACCTACCTTCCTTTCCCTTTGCCCCGCATGGACCCTCCTCCATGCGGGGCGCCCTTTATAGTGACGCACCTTCGCACCAGCTGATTTCCGTTTAGAACGAAAGGACAGACATGACCAACGGCCTTCACGCCAAGATTGTGTTTACTGATGTGGACGGCACGCTCGTCAACAACGAGCATCACCCCATACCAGAAAGCGCGCCCATCATCAGTCGGGTCGCCCGCAGCATGCCGTTCTGCCTGGTGTCGGCGCGCCCTCCTGAGGGGCTCTATCCCATACAGAAGCAGCTGGGGTTCACAGGTCCGCTTGCCTGCTTCTCGGGGGCCTATGTCCTCGATCACGAGGGAGACGAGCTGTTCAGCAGCGTCATACCCATAGACGATGCCCTGCAGATCAAGCAGTTTCTGGAGGAGGAGCTGCCGCGCGTGGTGGTGGGCACCTACGGCTTTCACAACTGGATTGTTGATGATCGCGCCGACCCGCGTGTGCAACGGGAAGAGGGCTACGTGCAGTACCAAAGCTGCGAGAGCCGCGACCTCGCGGGAGTGTTTGGCAGCCGAGGCGTGCACAAGTTTCTCCTTATGGGCGAGCCGGACGCGATACGCGCGGCACAGCGTACGGTGGAGCAGGCGTTTCCCCAGCTGACGGCGGTACGCTCGAACGCCACGCTCTGCGAGATCATGAACAGGGAGGCCAGCAAGAGTCGCGCCGTCAGGCTGCTGTGCCAGCGTTACCAGACAACCGCGCGGCATGCCATTGCGTTTGGGGATGGGATGAACGACCTCGACATGTTGCAGGCTGTTGGCCAATCGTTTGCCATGGCCAACGCGGAGGCAGAGGTCAAGCAGGCGGCAACGCAGACCCTCCCCTGGAGCAACGAGGAATGTGGTGTGGCGCGCATGCTCCAACAGCTGACGGCAGGCGCGCAGGGCAACTGAGCGTTCCGCCTGGCATGATGGGGCAATTTGCCCCGCGCCCTGCGCCTGAAGATGGCAATTAAGGGACACGCCCTTTTTTGCCCCGCGGGGCAATTAAGGGCGTGTCCCTTAATTGCCCACTGAGTTAGCCGAAGCAGTCGCTACAGCCCCGCTTGACTTGCATCACGCCACGTTATCTACGTGCCCTACAGATAAAGAGGCGCGCCGCCTGTCGTGTGGCAGGCGGCGCGCTTTTGTGGCTTTGCTTGTGTGCCTACTCCTCCGCGGGAGTCTCCTCTGTGGCTTCGACGGCAGGCTCGGTGGTAGGCGCCTCTACCTCGACAGCCTCTACCTCGACGGCTGCGGCCTCAACAGGTGCGGCTTCCTCAGCCGGCACCTCGGCGGGAGCTGCCTGCTCCTCGTCCTTCTTGCCACGGCGGCGCAGGCTCTTGAAGCGCTGGCCCAGCTCGGCCTCAAGCAGCCAACGCTGCACCTTGCCGGTGGCCGTGCGCGGCAGCTCATGGCCCAGCTCAACAACGTCGGCCAGGCGCTGGTCGTTCTGCCAGGTGTCCATGACGTCTTTGAGCTTGCCCATCACGGCCTCGCGTGTGTTGTCGGCAAGGTCGTCGAGTACCAGAACCGGCATGCCGCGACGCAGCACGACGGCAATCTCGGAGGTGCCCAGCTGCTCGGAGATTTCGCGCTCGTACTCGGGCAGGTAGATCTTGGTGCCGCCCGGCAGCACCAGCATCTCCTTCTTGCGACCCCGCAGGTGCAGGCGGCCGTCCTCGTCGAAGCTGCCCAGGTCGCCGGTGTGAAGCACGCCGTCGATAAGCACCTCGGCGGTGTCATCGGGCAGCTTGTAATAGCCCTTCATCATGGCCAGCGGCGACTCGATGAGCACCTCGCCGTCGTCTGCCAGCGTGATGGTGGCACCAGGGCAGACCTCAAGCGCGCGCGGGTCGGCGCCCTCGGCACTGATGGCCACGCCCGAGCTGGTCTCGGTCAGGCCATAGCCAAAGGCCAGGCGAATACCGCGGTCCTTGACCTCCTGCAGGCGCTCGTCGGGGCAGTCGCCTGCGCCCACCAGAATGGCCTGCAGCTCGGGGTTGATGAGGTTGCGGCGCAGCAGGTGCTCAAGCAGAATGGGCACCACGCTCGTGGCGGTGGGATGGTAGAAGGTCCAGTCGTCGAATACGTGGCGTCCGCCACGGCCCAGGGCGACGGTGGCGCCGCAGAGCCACGGCCACAGCAGGCCGCACACGAAGCCAAACACGTGGGCGAGCGGCAGCACGCACAGCAGCACGTCACCAGCGGCAAGCGGGAAGGTGCCACTTCCGCCATAGGCGCTGGCCATGAGACTTGCGCTGGTGAGGGTCACGGCCTTCGCGCGGGAGGTAGTGCCACTGGTGAAGAACAGGATCTTGTCGGTGGGGTCTGCCGCGGGGCCCGTGAGGAAAGCGGAAAGCTCCTCGGCGCGCTTCTCGTTCGAGCACCAAAGGGCGTCGGCGTCCACATAGGGCAGCAGTTGGGCAAGCATCTTGTCGGGCACGGCAACATCAAGCATGGCAATCTGCATGCCGGCGATGTTGGCGGCAAAGATCTCAACTGCGCTGGCATAGCTGCCGTCGGCAAGGATGGCCACGCAGGTCTTGCCCCCTTCGCGCAGCTGCTCCGCGCGGGCGTAGACGTCTGCGGCGAAGGCCTCCCATGTCACGCGATGGTAGCGATCGTTTGCGCCATGCAAAAACGCGATGGCGTCGGGACGCTCTGCGGCCATGCGGTCGATGAAGTCCTTAAAGCCGCCGTACAAAACAATCTCTTTAGACATGAGCGTTGTCTCCCCCTAGATCGATGTGCCTAAGCTGGTGAGCCAGAACATACATCCAGTTTTGCATAGTCGCTAGCAAAACAAATGGTCAAGCTGTGTGTTTCCGTTATCGGGCGGATTATGCGTGCGGTTGATGGCATATGTGCCCGAAGTGTTGCGCGGGGCAAACCTTCGGGACCATGAAGCATTTGCAGCCCATGATGTTTGGGCAGACGGTATAGTTGACACGATGACACGCGGTTTGAGTGCGGGCTGAAGGGGGCCAAGATGCCAAAGATCGTCATCACCGGAGGGCCGTGCGCGGGAAAGACCACGCTGATGGGCCTGCTTGCCGCGGCGTTCGTGGGCAAGGGTCGCGAGGTCGTGCTGGTCAACGAATGCGCCACCGAGCTGCTTGCGCAGGGCATCACACCCGACAGCTGCGGGTCGGTCCTTGGCTTTCAGCGGCACGTATTCAATCTGCAGCTCGAGAAGGAGGAGCGGCTTGCCGGGATGTCGGACGACGCGGTTGTGCTGCTCGACCGCGGGCTGATGGACAACGCCGGGTACCTTCCCGAAGAAGACCTGAACATTCTCTTGGCTGAGCACAACATGACGCGCGCCGATGCCTATGCGCGCTACGACGCGGTGGTGCATCTGGTGACGGCTGCCATTGGTGCCGAAAAGTTCTTCTCGCACGAGACCAACGAGCATCGCCTCGAAGGGGTCGAAGAGGCCGTGCGCGTTGACGAAGCCCTGCGCGCGGGGTGGGCGGGCCATCCAAACCTGCAGATCATCGACAACCAAGGTACATTCGAAGACAAGTTGCGTCGTGCGGTTGACAGCGTGACGGCGCTGGTAGAGGAGCTGTAAAGCGGGGTTTGCCCGGCCTGCGCCCTTTGGCGAAGAGCCCCTCACCTTGCCCGATAGCAGCTACCCTCCGTCCCTTGGAGCATCCGATAATGAACTTGTCGGAAGCTTTCTTTAGAACAAGATTGGCATGACGCCCAGAGATACGGTGGCAATTAGGGGACACGCCCTTTTTTGCCCCTTGGGGCAAAAAAGGGCGTGTCCCCTAATTGCCCCAGCCATTGCTTTCTGCCTGATGCCAAACTTGGCCTAAAGGGGCTTGTCGGATTGCACGAGCGAAAGGGGCTTGTCATGCTGCACGAGATTACGTTTCCCTCCTCCAACGGTCGCGACCAGGTAACGGGTTGGATCTATGTTCCTGCCTGCGAGCCTGTGGGTATCGTCCAGCTCGTCCACGGTTTTGGCGAGCATTCGCGCAGGTACTTCCACCTGATTGTCGCCCTGATGGATGCCGGCTACCTTGTGGCGGCAGACGACCACGTGGGCCATGGCGCCACGGCCATTGCAAACAACACTTGGGGCGACTGGGGTGACGCCGGCCCGCACACCATGATGGAGGACGAGAAGCTCTTCAAGGACTGCGTCACGGAGAAGTACCCCAACCTGCCGTACTTCATGTTTGGCCACTCCATGGGCTCGATGATCGCGCGCGACTTCTCGACCAAGTATGGCGACGAGCTTGACGGCGTCATCTATTGCGGAACCACGGGCGTCTTCGAGTCGACGGCCGATGCGCGCAAGATGGCCGACGACCTCGTGAAGGCGGGCAAGGCCCACGAGAGCGACCCCAGCGTGACGGCCGCGCTGTTCGGCTGGATGTTCGCGCGCTGCGAGGAGGGCGCCAAGCTGGGCAACGAGTGGATTTGCCACGATCCCTACGTTCAGAAGGACCACGCCGAGGATCCCTTCGATGCCTTCACGCATCCCACGCACAACATCAGCATGCGCGACTTCATCGACATGATGCTGTGCATCGAGGGAACCGAGTGGGCCGAGAAGGTGCCCGCCAAGCTGCCGATTCTGCTCATTGCAGGCGACCAGGACCCCGTGGGCAACTATGGCGAGGGCGTCTACCAGTGCGCCAACTGGCTGCATGCCACCGGCCACCAGGTGACCACCAAGCTCTACAGCGGCTACCGCCACGAGATTCACAACTACGACGACCTCAAGTTTGAGGTAGAGACCGACATCATCGACTGGCTCATGCTCCAGTCGTAGCCCAAATTGCACACGGGTGTGCCTCGGGGTCGGTTCTCGCGGCACATCCGTGTGCGACTTTCCTTGAAATCAGGGGACGCGCCCTTTCTGCCCAGCTGGGCAAGAGGGTAATTAAGGGACACGCCCTTTTTTGCCCCGCGGGGCAAAAAAGGGCGTGTCCCTTAATTTCTGCGGTGAACCCGGCCCGTTCCCAGCTCATGTGCTACCGTTTTCTCATTAGGAACTGAACAACGAAGGAAGAGCCATGAAGTCGCCCCTGCAATACCAGGCAACTATGTTCGACTGCGGAAAGACCTCGTTCCTCAACGCTCTGATCTACCTCTACGAGCGCGAGGAAATACCTCCTTTGGCAACCGATTACATTGCGCGCGTAACGGGTGACTGCAACATTGGCATCAACGGATACATGCGCGGCACCTCGGCACATGCGCTGGCCTTCGTGGCCGCCTGGTGCAACGACTACCTCGTGAAGGCGGGCTTTCCCATTCGCTGCCAGAGCCTGTCTGGCGACGAGGTGAGCATGGCCGACGGGTCCCCGCTCGTTGAGGGTCTGCGAAGCGGAGCGGTGGCCGTGTGCGGCTGCCGCCTGTATGTGGACCACTACGTGCTTATGACCGGCATCGATGGCGACGACGTGCTGATCTTCGATCCGTTCTACGATACCTGGCCACCGGTGAAGAGCGCGATTCCCGAGGTGGGCGTGGCATGGGTTGACGACCAGCCCTTCTCGCACAACCGGCGCGTGGCCAAGGCCGTGCTGGACGACCCGGACAGCATTGGGTACAGCATGCATGCGCTGTCTGGCCGAGACGCGGTGCTCGTGTGGCGCACCGACGAGGCGCAGCAGGCGGGCACGAAGCAGTGAGGCAGCTTGTCTGCGGCATAGTTGCGCATGTGGATGCGGGCAAGACGACGCTTGCCGAGGCGCTGCTCTACCAGACTGGAACCATTCGTGCGCTGGGCCGTGTTGACCACGGCGACTCGCATCTTGACGTGGACGAGATGGAGCGTCGCCGGGGCATTACCATCTTCTCTAACCAAGCTTCGCTCGTAACGGGCGACACATGCATAACGCTGGTTGACGCGCCGGGCCACGTGGACTTTTCCGCCGAGGCCGAGCGTACGCTGCAGGCCTTGGATTGTGCCGTGCTGGTGGTAAACGCGAGCGATGGCGTGCAGGGCCATACGGCCACCATGTGGCGGCTGCTCGAAGAGCGCGGCATTCCCACGTTCATCTTCGTGAACAAGATGGACCTTGCGGACACAGACCGCGAGGCGCTGCTTGCGCAGCTGCGCGAGCGGCTGAGTGCCGGGTGCCTTGCGTGTGATGATCTGAGCACGGACGAGGGGCTCGAGGCCGCGGCCATGACCGATGAGTCTGCCCTTGATGAATATCTTGATGCCGGGACTCTGGCTGCGGATACCTTGCAGCGGCTGGTGTGCGAGCGGAAGGTGGTGCCCTGCATCTTTGGCTCTGCCCTGCGTCTCGAGGGGATCAGCGAGCTGCTGGATGCGCTCGTTGGGCTCATGGGCGAGCGAGAATGGCCCTCGGCGTTTGGCGCGCGCGTGTTCAAGGTGACCCACGGCAAGCGCGGTGAGCGCATCTGCTGGATGAAGGTGACGGGCGGCGAGCTGCGAGCCAAGAGCATGCTTGAGGGCACGAGCGGGGCGCACCGCTGGGCCGAAAAGGTCGATCAGCTGCACGTGGTTGCAGGGACCAAGCTTGAGCCGGCCGCTGTTGCCGTGGCAGGTCAGCTGTGTGCCGTCACCGGTCTTACGCAGGCCGTGCCTGGCGATGCGCTTGGCGTCGAGCCACGCGGCCTGGCGCCTCGCCTGGTTCCCGTGCTCTCCTACCGGGTGGAGCTTGGAGGTGCCGACGTCCATGCGGTGCTGGGGGCGCTGCGCACCATGGCCGACGAAGAGCCGTCGCTAGGCGTTGCCTGGAACGAACAGCTCCAGGAGGTCCGCCTGCGCCTGATGGGAGAGATCCAGCTTGAGGTGGTGCGCGAGACGCTGCGCGAGCGATTTGGGCTGGATGTTGGGTTTGGCCCAGGTGGCATCCTGTACCAAGAGACGATTGACCAGCCCGTCATGGGTGTGGGTCACTTCGAGCCGCTGCGCCACTATGCCGAGGCGCACCTGCTGCTTGAACCCTTGCCGCGGGGTACTGGCGTCCAGTTTGGCAGCATGTGCCCCGAGGATGCCCTTGACCGCAACTGGCAACGCCTGATTCTGACCAATGCCATGGAGCGCGACCACTTGGGCGTGCTGGTGGGCGCTCCGCTTACTGATGTGCGCATCACGCTCGTGGCGGGCCGCGCGCATCTCAAGCACACCGAGGGCGGAGACTTCAGGCAGGCCACGTACCGGGCAATTCGCCAGGCACTGATGTGGGCACGCGCGGCAGGGGCGTGCGTGCTGTTGGAGCCGTGGTACCGCTTCTCCCTTGAGATTCCGGCCGACCGCGTGGGGCGGGCCCTTGCCGACCTGCAGCGCATGGCGGCGTCGTTCGAGGTGCCTGTTATCCGGGGGCAGCAGGCGATTATTGAGGGGACGGCGCCTGTCTCGGAGATTGGTTCGTACGCGCTTGACGTCGCCGCGTATACGCGCGGCGAGGGGAGCCTGCAGTGCGAGCTGGTGGGCTACGAGCCTTGCCATGATGCGGAGCGGGTCATTGCCGAGGCAGCGTATGACCCCGAGGCAGACCTGCCCAACACGCCCGACTCGGTCTTCTGCAGCCATGGGGCGGGGTACACCGTCAAGTGGCACGAAGTGCGCGAACACATGCACGTGGCAGACGAGGGCGTGCAACAGACCCCGTGGAGGGAGGCGGACGCAGCCTTCTTTGGTGCGTAAGGATGGGAATTAAGGAAACGCCCTTTTGAAATGCCCACGCTTGCTGGCGCTAGCGAGTGCTGTGCCGATGGGAGCGCTTGGCGTTGCGGCTCTTGCCCCTGCCGCCGCTCTTCTCGGGGCGTACCAGGCATTTTGGCCCATAGCCAATCAGGTCTTCGCGCCCGGCCTTGTGGAGCGCCTCAACCACCAGCGCCCGGTTCTTGGGGTCGCGGTACTGGATGAGCGCCCGCTGCATGGCCTTCTCGTGCGGGTTGGTGGGGCAATACACGTGCTTCATGGTGCGCGGGTCAAGTCCGGTGTAGTAGATGCAGGTGCTTACCGTCGACGGCGTGGGGTAGAAGTCGCTTACCTGCTCGGGGTTGTAGCCAAGGTCGCGGCAGAACTCTGCCAGCTCGACGGCCACCTTCATCGTGGATCCCGGGTGGCTGCTCATCAGGTAGGGGAGCACGTACTGCTCCTTGCCTGCCTGGCGCGACAGCTTCTCGAATTCTTTGCAGAAGCGCTGGTAGACGTCGTTTGACGGCTTGCCCATCACGCGCAGTACCTCGTCGGACACATGCTCGGGGGCAAGTCGCAGCTGCCCGCTCGTGTGATGCTCTGCCAGCTCGCGAATGAAGGTGTGGTCTGGGTCGAGCAGCGCATAGTCGAAGCGAATGCCGCTGCGCACGAACACCTTCTTCACACCCGGCAGGGCACGGAGCTTGCGCAGCAGCTTCACGTAGCTCTTGTGCGTGACCGTCAGATTCTTGCAGGGCTTGGGTGACAAGCATCGGCGCCCCACGCAGGCACCGCGCGAGAGCTGCTTCTGGCATGCAGGCACGCGGAAGTTGGCTGTTGGCCCACCAACGTCGTGGATGTAGCCCTTGAAGTCGGGGTCTTTGGTCATGAGCGTGGCCTCTGCCAGCAGGCTCTCGTCCGACCTCGTCTGAATGATGCGGCCCTGGTGGAAGTTGAGCGCGCAGAACGAGCACTCGCCCAGGCATCCGCGGTTGCTCGTGAGGCTGAACTTGATCTCGGCGATGGCAGGGATGCCGCCTGCAGCCTCGTAGCTGGGGTGATACGCCCGCGCGTAGGGCAGCTCGTAGACGGCGTCAAACTCCTCGGTGGTCAGCGGCGTGGCAGGAGGGTTTTGAATGACGAAGACGCCATGCGGATACTCCTCAACCAGCGCATGCCCAAGGAAGGGATTGAGGTTCTTGTACTGCTCGCCAAAGCTGCGCGCGTACTGGGTCTTGTCGGCTTGCATCTGCTCGAAGCTGGGCAGAATCACCGGCTTGTCGCACTGCTCGTAGCTGCGCGCCCGGTACACCGTGCCGGGTATGAAGCTCAGGTCCTGCACCGAGAGGCCAGAGTCAAGCGCCTCGGCAATCTCGATGATGGAGTGCTCTCCCATGCCGTAGCTTATGAGGTCAGCGCCGGAATCCAGAAGCACCGAGCGCTTGAGGCTGTCGGACCAGTAGTCGTAGTGGGCCAGCCTGCGCAGAGAGGCTTCAATGCCCCCAAGGATGATGGGGGTGTGCTTGTAGGTGCGTCTGATGAGGTTGCCGTAGACCACGACGGTGTGGTCCGGGCGAAGGCCCATCTTGCCGCCGGGGGAGTAGAAGTCCTTCGACCTGCGGCGCTTGGCCACCGTGTAGTGGTTGACCATCGAGTCCATGTTGCCCGCCGACACCATAAACCCCAGCCGGGGCTCGCCGAAGACGTCGATGCTTGCGGGGTCGCGCCAGTCGGGCTGGGCGATGATTCCTACCTTGAAGCCATGCGCCTCAAGAAGCCGCGTGATGATGGCGCAACCAAACGAGGGATGGTCCACGTAGGCGTCGCCGCACACGTAGACAAAGTCCACCTGCTC
This sequence comes from uncultured Coriobacteriaceae bacterium, assembly GCA_902766835.1. Lineage (GTDB taxonomy): Bacteria > Actinomycetota > Coriobacteriia > Coriobacteriales > Atopobiaceae > UBA1367. Next base: position 10,202 of record CACXFC010000120.1, read on the forward strand.
CCAGCCACGCCTGCGCATCTCGCGCCGCGTGGTGGGCAGGAAGGCATCGGTGCCAACAAGGCCGTTGGCATATGTGCGCTGTGTGGTAGCCATGGGCACCATTATGACACCAGCCGCCCGCCCGTGGTGTTGCATCCCTGTGGCAAGTTGGGGCGTGCCTCCTGCGATGCGATACGATGTCATGACCCGCCAAAGAGAGGATGCATCATGAGCCAGATTTCCGAAGTCGCCGCACGCATGAAGCTCGAAAGTTCCGTGATGGCAGCAACGCCTGTCGAGCAGCGAAACGATGCCCTTGCACGTATCAAGAATGCGCTGCTGGCTCATGCCGACGACATCTTTGCCGCCAACAAGTTGGACCTCGAGGCAGCGGAGCGCGATGGCGTGGCTCCGGCCGTCGTCAAGCGCCTGCGCTTCGACGAGCACAAGCTCGCTGATGTTACCGCGGGCATTGACGGGCTTATCGGCCTGCCCGACCCCGTCGGACGCACCCTGCTGAAGCGCGAGCTTGACGAGGGGCTGGTTCTCGAGCGCGTAAGCTGCCCCATTGGCGTGATCGGCGTCATCTTCGAGGCGCGTCCCGACGCACTCGTGCAAATCTCCACGCTCTGCCTCAAGAGCGGCAACTGCGCCATCCTCAAGGGCGGCTCGGAGACCATGCGCACGAACAAGGCCATATTCGAGGTCATCTACCAGGCAGCCCTTGAGGCCGGCCTGCCCGACGCCTGCCTGTTCCAGGCCGAGGCGCGCGAGGAAATTAGCGAGCTTCTGGGCTGCTATGGCCTGGTTGACCTGCTCATTCCACGCGGATCTAACGCCTTTGTGCGCTATATCATGGACAATACCAAGATACCGGTGATGGGTCACGCCGATGGCATCTGCCACATCTACGTTGATGCGGCAGCTGACGTTGACCTGGCCGTGCGCGTGTGCGTGGACGCAAAGATCCAGTACACGGCCGCCTGCAATGCAGTGGAGACCCTGCTGGTAGACCGCGCGATTGCTCCGGCGTTTCTGCCCAAGGCGGTCGCGGCGCTCCAGGCGGAGGGCGTCGAGGTGCGCGGCGATGCCGAAACGCAGGCATTCGTGGACGTCAAGCCTGCCACCAGCGAGGATTGGGATACCGAGTATCTGGCTCTCATCGTGTCTATCAAGGTGGTGGATGGCGTGGACGAGGCCATCGAGCACATCAATCGTCACGGCTCCCACCACACCGATGCCATCATGACCAACGATCCCGAGGTGGCGGAGAAGTTCATGCGTCTGGTGGACTCGGCGGGCGTGTATCAGAACTGCTCGACGCGCTTTGCCGACGGGTTCCGCTACGGCTTTGGTGCCGAGGTGGGCATCTCCACCAGCAAGTTGCACGCCCGCGGCCCCGTGGGCCTCGACGGCCTGGTTACCTACAAATACAAGATCTATGGCTCGGGTCAGATTGTGGGCGACTACGCAAGTGGCAAGGCAAGCTTCCACTTCAAAGACCTGGCATAAAGAACGAAAGAAATTAAGGGACACGCCCTTTTTTGGAGCCTTCTGCACGATGCGTGGGTCCCTACACCGACCTCCCCGGCAGCTCGACGACCAGGTCCGAGCACTTGAGCATGACCATGGC
>CACXFC010000121.1 GCA_902766835.1 uncultured Coriobacteriaceae bacterium
GCGGCGGTTGGCAGCCTGGCCGATGGCCATGGCGTGCTCGGCGATGGCCTCGGGGCTGTAGGCAGGCACGTTGCAGACGCGGATGCCAAGTTCCTTGGCCATGGGGATGTTGACGGCGTCGAAGCCGGCGCAGCGCATGAGGATGAGCTTGATGCCGAAGCCCGCGAGGATCTCGAGGGTCATGGCGTCACGGATGTTGGCGTTGACGAAGGCGCAGACGGCGTCGTAGCCCTTGGCCAGGATGGCGGTACGCCAAGTGAGGTTGGTCTTGGTGAACTCGATCTGGATGTCGGGATAGTCCTTCGCTACCTTGGTAAAGGATTCCCTGTCGTAGTCCCTGGTGCCAAAGAACAGAATCTTCATCATGCGTCCTTTCGTTAGGCCATGCGGCCGTTGCCTACCGCTGCAGATAGAGATAGTCCACAGACAAACGAATGTTAGCGTAGTGCACCAATAAAAATGCAAGCGAAGAGCGCAACTTTAGGGCCGCGGCTGGTCTTTTCCGACCAGCGTTGAATTCTGGTGCTGCTAGGGTGGCCATCCTACGGTAAGGGAATCGTCAATTGCCCATTGCGGCAGTATGGGGTGGTTTCCTTTGCGGTAGAATGTGCCACATGTGTAACGCGGTCTGGCATGGCAGCCTTGATGAGCCCTTGCCCCTCCTGGGGAATTATGATCGGGAATCAAACTGCCTGACCGCAGTAGGTAGCGACCCAGGAGGAGTGCGATGAAGGAGTATCTTGCCGAGGTAAGCGATGTGCTTGCCGAGGTAAAGACTGATGTCTCCCAAGGCATCACTGCCGCCGAGGCGGCAACGAGGCTCGAAAAGTACGGGCCCAACAAGCTGAAGGAAGCTGAGAAGGACCCGCTGTGGAAGCGGTTCTTTGCCATGATGGCCGACCCGATGGTCATCATGCTCATCATCGCGGCCGTCATCTCGGCCGTGACGGGCATGGCCCAGGGCGAGGCAGACTTCGCCGACGTCTTTATCATCATGTTCGTAGTCATACTCAACTCCGTGCTGGGCGTGGTGCAGGAGTACCAGGCCGAGAACGCCCTGGCCGCCCTGCAGGAGATGAGTGCAGCACAGTCTAAGGTTATCCGCGAGGGCCGTCAGGTTACGGTGCCTTCGGCTGAGCTGGTGCCGGGCGACATCGTGGTGCTTGAGGCTGGCGACGCCGTTCCCGCCGACTGCCGCATCATCGAGAGCGCCTCGATGAAGATCGAGGAGAGCGCCCTTACCGGCGAGTCGGTGCCCGCAAACAAGATCGCCCAGATCCTTGGCCTTCCTGCCGGGCACGATGACGTGCCCCTGGGCGACCGCAAGAACATGTGCTATATGGGCTCCACCGTGGTGTATGGCCGCGGCGTGGCCGTGGTGGTTGCCACGGGCATGCAGACTGAGATGGGCAAGATTGCCGACGCCATCGCGCAGGCCGAGGAGGAGCTCACCCCGCTGCAGATCAAGCTCAACGAGCTGTCGGGTGTCCTTACCAAGCTCGTCGTGGGCATCTGCGCCATCGTCTTTCTGGTGGGCATGGTCCGCAACGGCGGCCTTGCGTTCTTCAATGACATGGGCCAGGTGCTCAACACCTTCATGGTGGCTGTCTCGCTGGCCGTCGCCGCAATCCCCGAGGGCCTGGTCGCCGTCGTGACCATCGCCCTGTCCATTGGCGTCACCAAGATGAGCAAGCGCAACGCCATCGTGCGCAAGATGAACGCCGTCGAGACCCTGGGCTGCACCCAGGTCATCTGCTCGGACAAGACCGGCACTCTTACCCAGAACAAGATGACGGTCGTCCGTCACTACTCCGAGGACATCGACCGCCTGGTGCGCTGCATGGCGCTGTGCTCCGACGCCAAGTGGGACGTTGCCGCCCAGGAGGCCGTGGGCGAGCCCACCGAGGTAGCCCTTGTTGCCGACGCCGCCAAGCTCGGCTTCCTCTCTGCCGACCTCGACGCCGCCAACCCGCGTGCAGGTGAGGCGCCGTTCGACTCCGGCCGCAAGATGATGTCGGTGGTCAACATCTCGCCGGTGGGCGACTACGTGCAGCACACCAAGGGTGGCCCCGACGTGGTGCTGGCCCGCTGCACCAAGTTCCGCACGGCCGAGGGCGACGTGCCCATGACCGACGAGCTCCGCGCCAAGATCATGGAGCAGAACAAGGCCATGGCCGACGACGCCCTGCGCGTCATGGCGGCCGCCCGCGTCAACCACGGCAAGAATCCTCCTGCCAGCTACGCTGCCGAAGACCTCGAGAAGGACATGGTCTTCATCGGCCTGTGCGGCATGATCGACCCGGTTCGTCCCGAGGTCAAGCCTGCCATCAAGGAGGCCCACGAGGCCGGCATGAACGTCGTCATGATCACGGGCGACCACATCGACACCGCCGTGGCCATTGCCAAGGAGCTGGGAATCGTCAAGAGCAGGGAAGGGGCCATCACCGGCGCCGAGCTTGACAAGATCTCCGACGAGGACTTCTTCACGCGCGTCGAGGACATCAACGTCTACGCGCGCGTCCAGCCCGAGCACAAGACCCGCATTGTCGATACCTGGAAGAAGAAGGGCATGGTCGTTGCCATGACCGGCGACGGCGTCAACGATGCTCCTTCCATCAAGCGCGCCGACATCGGTGTGGGCATGGGCATTACCGGCACCGACGTCACCAAGGGCGTTGCCGACATGGTTCTGGCCGACGACAACTTCGCCACCATCATCGGCGCCGTCGAAGAGGGTCGCCGCATCTACGACAACATCCGCAAGGCCATCCAGTTCCTGCTTTCGTCCAACCTGGCCGAGGTCATCTCGGTGTTCGTGGCCTCGCTCATTGGCTTCACCATCCTCGAGCCCACGCACCTGCTGTGGATCAACCTCATCACCGACTCGCTGCCGGCACTGGCCATGTGCATGGAGTCC
>CACXFC010000122.1 GCA_902766835.1 uncultured Coriobacteriaceae bacterium
CAGCGGCTGGAACCAGTGCGTGAAGTGCGTGGCGCCCTTCTCAAGCGCCCACTCCTTCATGGCGTGGGCCACCTCGTTTGCTATGTCGAGGTCGAGCGGCTTGCCGTCCTTGATGACGCGCATCAGCTCCTTGTAGGTGGGCTTGGGCAGGCGCTCCTTCATGTCCGCTTCGTCGAAGAGCAGCTCGCCCCACTCGGTGCTTACTTTGTCTTTGGCCATGTCGCCTCCCGTACGGCGCGATGCCTTGATGATTCGTGTGGTTATGTGGGTACGTTATCAGAGCTTACGGACCCGCGCATGAAGGGCTGCGGAGTTGCACAGACATTTCAATGGGGCGACACCCTTTAGAAATGTGTCTGTGCGTGCATGGGGCAATTGGGGGGCACGCCCCGGCGCAGGCGATGTTGTCGCTTTGTGCCAATGGGAAGTCTTCCGATTGACCCCATTGAAATGGGTTCGTCTGCGTTGCTAAACTGCGACTATTCAAATCACTGCACAAGATGGAGGTTTTCATGAAGAAGCTCAACCTTACGCGCCGCGAGGCACTGCTGGCACTTGGGTCTATGGGCGCCGCGTCACTTTTGGCCGCATGTGGCGGCAAGCAAGAACAGCCGGCAGCAGACGCACCGGCTGAGGAGGCAGCTACCACCGCAGCAGAGGACGTGGTCGTGCGCGTGGCCTCGCTCAAGGGGCCGACCACCATCGGCCTCGTCCAGATGATGGACACCACCTCGGGCATCCCCACCGAGCAGACCGAGGCTCCGGCGGCAGAGGCCGGCTCGGGCATCACGTACCACTACACCGTCTCGGCGGCGCCCGAGGAGATCCTCCCCCTGGTCATTCAGGGCAAGGTCGACATCGCGTGCGTTCCCTCCAACGTGGCAAGCGTGCTCTACAACAAGACCGAGGGCAAGGTGCGCGCCATCGACCTCAACACGCTGGGCGTGCTCTCCGTGGTCACCGGCGACGCCTCGGTGCAGGAGTTTGCCGACCTTGCTGGCAAGACCATCTACATCTCGGGCAAGGGTGCAAGCCCCGAGTACGTGCTCAACTTCCTGCTTGGTGCGGCGGGCATCGCAGACTCGGTAACCGTCGAGTGGAAGAGCGAGCATGCCGAGGTGGCAGCGGTGCTGGCCAACGACCCGGCTGCGGTCGGCGTCCTTCCCCAGCCCTTCACGACGGCGACGCTGGCGAAGAACGAGGCCCTTTCTGCGCCCATCGACCTGACCCAGGTGTGGAACGAGGTCGTGAAGGACGGCAGCCAGTTTGTCATGGGTGTCACCATTGCCAATGCCGACTTCGTGGCTGCCCATCCGCAGGCGGTGGCCGACTTCCTCGAGCGCCACGCGGCGTCGGTCGAGGCGGTCAACGCAGATCCGCAGGCCGCCGCGCCGCTGGTGGTAAAGGCCGGCATCATCGAGAAGGAGCCGCTCGCGGCCAAGGCCATCCCCGCGTGCAACGTGGTGTGCATCACGGGCGAGGAGATGCGCGAGGGTCTGAGCGGATACCTGCAGGTGCTCTTTGACGCAGACCCCAGCTCGGTGGGCGGCGCGCTTCCGGGCGATGACTTCTACTTCATCGCGGAATAGCAGCGGTTCTTGGTAGCGGACGGACCTATGGCGGGGGAGACGAACAAGCACGGCGGCGTTGATGTGCGCGCGGTGGCGACTAAGGTTGCCGCCGTCGTGCTGTGGCTTGCCGTGTGGCAGCTGGCCAGCGTGCTGGTGGGCAGCAAGCTGCTGCTGGCAAGCCCGCTCGACACCGTGGTGCGGCTCGGCCAGCTGCTGGTCACGCCGACGTTTCTGGCCACCATCTGGTTCTCGCTCGTGCGCATCATGGGTGGCTTTCTGGTGGCCTATGCCAGCGCCGTGGTGCTGGCTGCGGCGGCACATGTGTGGCCCGTGGTGGGCAGGCTCTTTGCCCCTGCGGTACGCGCCCTCAAGACAGTGCCGCTGGCCTGCGTGATCGTGCTGCTGCTCATGTGGGTGGGCTCGCGCCACGTGTCGGGTCCCGCGGTCTTTCTGGCGGTGTTCCCTGCCGTGTACTTCTCGTGCGCCGAGGGCCTGCGCAATGTGGACGCCAAGTTCTCCGAGCTGCTGAGGGTCTTTCGCGTGCGCCGGTCGGTATGCTTCCTCGCGCACGTGTGGCCGTCGGTGTTGCCCTATCTGGTGGGCACCAGCAAGAACGTGTGCGGCATGGCGTGGAAGTCCGGCGTGGCTGCCGAGCTCATCGGCTCTCCCATGGGCTCCATCGGCGAGCGCATCTATCAGGCAAAGGTGCTGCTAGAGACCGCCGACCTCTTCGCTTGGACCATTGTGATCGTGGCCCTGTCGGCGCTCTGCGAGCGCATATTCGTGACGCTGCTGTCTCGCAGCGGGGATTTGAGCCGGCGCTGGGCGTTGATAATTGCCCACGACCTACCCATTCAGCATGTGGGCAACGAGCTGGTGCCGTCGTCTGTCGTGCTAAGCGACGCGAGCATTGGGTATGGGGACAAGGTTGTGGCACGGAGCATCAACATCGACCGCGGGCCGGGCTCGCGCACGATGCTGACCGACGTTTCGGGCACGGGAAAGACGACCTTCCTGCGCACCGTGGCGGGACTGCAGCCCCTGTTGGCGGGTGATGCGCTGCTGCTTCCGCCCACGGTTACGGTGGTGTCGCAGGACACGCGTCTGGCGGAGCAGATGACGGCCGTGCAGAACGTGTGCCTCACGCTGGGCGGCCAGTTGGAAGAGAAGCACGTGCGTGCAGCGTTGGGCGAGCTTCTGCCAGCCGAGGCGCTGGATGACCCCGTGAGCGAGCTTTCCGGTGGACAGCGCAGGCGGGTGGAGATTGCCCGCGCGCTCCTGTGCCCAAGTGCGGCGGTGCTGCTCGACGAGCCCTTTGCCTCGCTGGATGATGCGGCGCATGCGGCTGCCGCGGAGTTCGTGCTGCGCCATCTGAAGGGTCGCACGCTCCTGGTGGCCAGCCATCAGGCCGAAGATGCAGAGCTGCTGGGCGCCGACGTGCTGCGCCTGTTTGACGGCAATTAAGGGACACGCCCTTTTTTGCCCCGCGGGGCAAAAAAGGGCGTGTCCCTAAATTGCCAAATGAACTGTTAGCTCCTTGAGCGGCGAACCGGCCTAGAAGTTCCAGGTGAACTCCATGCCGTCGGCTACGTGCTCCTTGGCGTCATCCCACTTGAGTTTGGTGGAGCCCTCGGTGGTAAAGACGATGGAGCCGGTGCCGTCGGTGTAGGCAACCTCCTCGTTTGCGACCGATCCATCCTCGTTGAAGGTGCGCACGGTCTTGGTGCCGCCCTCGTAGGTGATGGTCAGCGTGTTCGGGTCAAAGGGGCCGCTCATCTTCCACTCGGTGGTCTCGCTGGTGTCGTTTGCCCAGGTCACCGTAACGCGAGCGCCCTCCGTGCCATCTGCCTCAATGAGGACGTTGGCGCGGTCGCAGGCGTAAGGGCCGATGAAGTTCATGATGGGGTTCTGGCCGTCTTCCTCGGTTGCCGTGGCGGTGGCAGCGGCTTCCTGCTCGGGCTCTGCGGGGGCGGCGGCCTCCTGCTTGCCTGCGCAGGCTCCAAGCGAGCAAGCCATGACAAGTGCCGTAACGGTGCTAACGAATGCCTTCTTCATATGTGCTCCTTTTCTCGGCATCAGATGCCCCTCCATTATGCATCACGACGCGTGCACCAGAATCGGGGACCGTCCCCGATTCCGGTGCGGGGGAGTTTGTCGCGCTGTGTGCGCCAGGGCCAATTGTGGCGGGGCTTGGCGGTACAATGATGCGCACCCAACCGAGAGGACCTCCCATGGCCAGCACTGAACAATCTCCGCGCCGCACCATCGCCGTCATTGACGGCAACTCGCTGATGCACCGCGCCTTCCATGCCATCCGCCAGCCCATGAGCGCACCGGACGGCCGCTCCACAAACGCGCTGTTCGGCTTCTTCAACATGTTCATCAAGCTTGTGGAGACCTTCAAGCCCGACGGCGTCATCTGCGCCTTCGACAAGGGCAAGCCGGCGGTGCGCATGGAAATGCTGCCGCAGTACAAGGCCCAGCGCCCGCCCATGGACCCGGCCTTGCACGAGCAGTTCCCCATGGTAAAGGAGCTGCTGAGCGCACTCGACGTCCCCGTGGCCGAGCTTGAGGACTGGGAGGGCGACGACATCCTCGGAACCCTGGCGCGCCGCGGCGAGGCCGCCGGGTACGAGATGTACCTCTTCACCGGCGACCGCGACATGTACCAGCTAGCCACCGACAACGTGAAGATCGTAAGCACCAAGAAGGGTGTCTCTGACGTCGTGATCATGACGCCCGAGAGCGTGGACGACCTCTACCATGGCATCACGCCCCAGCTGGTGCCCGACTTCTATGGCCTGAAGGGCGACACCTCCGACAACATCCCGGGCGTGCCGGGCATCGGCCCCAAGAAGGCCTCGCAGCTCATCGTGCAGTATGGCTCGCTTGACGAGGTCATTGCCCACGCCGACGAGGTCAAGGGCAAGATGGGCGAGAACCTGCGCGCCCACATCGACGACGCGCTGCTCTCCCGCAAGGTGGCCACCATCCGCACCGATGCGCCGATCGACCTCGACCTGGCCGACGCCAAGTTCCCCACGTTCGAGCCGGAGGAGGTCGTCAAGGCCTTCTCGGCGCTGGGCTTCACCGGCATGACCAAGCGTCTGGTGCGCCTCGGCGGCGGCGAGATGCGCGAGGCCGAGGCTGCGCCAACCTTCACGCTGCCCCAGGTTGCCGATGACGCAGCTGCCGTTAAGGAGGCACTTGCCTCTGGCGCGTGGGTTGCCGCAGCCCTTGAGGCGAAGGAGGCAAACAAGAAGCGCGGGCAGATGAGCCTGCTGCTCGACGAGAGCGAAGACGAGGCGCTGGCCCTGTGGTTTGCCGCAGGCAGTGCGCTCGTGCGCCTTGAGGGGGACGAGGCCCTCGAGCTGCTCGCGCAGGTGGTGCGTACGGGCAACCTGGTTGCGGGCGACGTGAAGGCCGTGCTGCACACGCTATGCCCGGCAGACTCCTCGCAGCCGGCTCTGGTGGAGCCGCACGAGGTTGCCCCCAAGCGCATCTTTGACACGGGCGTGGCGGCCTACCTCATCGATTCCGACCATGTGCAGGTGGCCTCCTTCGCGGTGCCCGACCTGACGGAGCACTATCTGCAGACGACGCTTCCCGAGCCCACCGACGAGCTGCCGCAGGCGGCGCTTGAGGCTGCCGCGGCCCTCGCGCTTCATCCCGTGCTGGTAGACGCGCTGGAGAAGGACGGTTCGGCCAGCCTCATGAGCGACATCGAGATGCCGCTGCTGCCGGTGCTTCTGGCCATGGAGCGCACCGGCCTTGCTGCCGACGCCACCATCCTGCACGAGCAGTCCGCCGAGCTCGGTGCCGAGATAGACCAGATGGTCGAGCGCATCTACGAGGCGGCGGGGGAGAAGTTCAACATCGACTCGCCCATGCAGCTCTCGCACGTGCTGTTCGACGTGCGCGGGCTCCCCACCTTTGGCCTGAAGAAGACGCGCTCGGGCTTCTATTCCACCAATGCAAAGGTCCTCTCCGACCTGAGCTACGACCCGGTGGTGGCCGACGTGCTGGACTACCGCGAGCGTGCCAAGATCAAGAGCACCTACCTCGACGCGCTGCCGGCACTGATCAAGGGCGACGGGCGCATCCACACCTCGCTCAACCAGACGGTTGCGGCCACGGGGCGTCTGTCCAGCTCGGAGCCCAACCTGCAGAACATCCCTACGCGCTCGGCGCTGGGCCATCGCGTGCGCACGGCGTTCACCGTGCCTGAGGACAGCGTCTTTCTCGCCTGCGACTACTCGCAGATCGAGCTGCGCCTGCTGGCGCACCTGTCTGCCGACGAGCACTTGGTGGCGGCATTCAACGAGGGCGAGGACTTCCATGCGGCCACGGCAGCGCGCGTGTTTGGCGTGCCGGTGGACCAGGTGACCCCGCAGCTGCGCAGTCGCGCGAAGGCGGTCAACTTTGGCATCGTGTACGGCCAGCAGGCGTTTGGCCTGGCGAGCTCGCTGAAGATTGCGCGCAGCGAGGCCCAGTCCATGATCGACCGCTACTTCGAGGCGTATCCCGGCGTGGACGCGTTCCTCAAAGAGCAGGTGGCCTTTGCCAAGGCGCACAAGTACGTGAGCACCATGTACGGGCGCAAGCGCCACACCAAGGATATCGATAGTCGCAACTTCCAGCTGCGCTCGTTCGCCGAGCGTACCGCCATGAACCATCCCATGCAGGGCACGGCGGCCGACATCATCAAGATTGCTATGGTGCGCGTTGCCGAGCGCCTGCGCGCGGAGGGCCTGCGCGCCAAACTCGTGCTGCAGATTCACGACGAGTTGGACTTCGAGGTGCCAAAGGACGAGGTAGAGGCGCTGTCGGCGCTGGTGCGCGAGACGATGGAAGGCGTGGTCGAGCTGCGCGTGCCTCTGCTTGCCGACGTGAGCGTGGGCAACAACTGGGCGGAGGCCAAGTAGCGTGGCGCAGGGTGTGACGAGTGGCTCGCCGATGAAGGTCGTTATCTACACCGATGGCGCATCGCGCGGCAACCCGGGCCCTGGGGGCTACGGAGCGGTGCTGCTGTATGTAGACCCGGCAGGAGTGGAGCACCGTAAAGAGCTGAGCTGCGGGTATCGCTCAACCACCAACAACCGCATGGAGCTGCTGGCGGTGATTGTGGCGCTCGAGGCGTTGCTGCGGCCCTGCCAGGTTGAGGTGCACTCCGACTCGCAGTACGTGGTGAACGCCTTCAACCAGCATTGGGTGCAAGGCTGGTTGAAGAAGGGCTGGAAGAACTCGCAGAAGCAGCCGGTGAAGAACGTCGACTTGTGGAAGCGCCTGCTGGCTGCCAAAGAGCCGCATCAGGTGAGCTGGGTGTGGGTGAAGGGCCATGCCGGCCACGAGCTGAACGAGCGCTGCGACCAGCTGGCAACCGAAGCCGCCGACGGCCTGAGCGGCCCCCTGCTGGAGGACGAAGGCTTCAGAGCATAGGGATAACACCCTGCTTCTGGAGATGAGTCAAGAGGCAGTGGTATACGAGGGGCAACTAAGGGACACGCCCTTTTTTGCCCCACGGGGCAAAAAAGGGCGTGTCCCTTAGTTGCCCCTGGCCTCTGTCCTGATGCCCTCCATAAATGTCAGACGCGTGCCCCTAGTGGGTACAATCACTGCATCCATCGTTCTAAGGAGCTGACATGAGTGCAGTCGACGAGCCGAACACTGACAACTTTGAACAGCAGTACGCAGAAGAGAACGCGGGCGTCGAGGAGCCCGAGGCTTCCTATGAGGAGGTGCCCCTCGATGGGGTGGAGGTGCCGGCGGACCTTCCCTTAAGCGATGACGAGGCCCTGGCATACAAGCTGCTCAAACGTACCGCGGGGCTTAAGGGCGTTGCGATCGATCGCAAGGCGTACCTGCGCTCAGAGCTGGCGGGCATCTACGATTCGGAGACGGTGGAAGCGGCTCTTGCGGCAAGTCCCCAGGTGGCTGGCATTGCCCCAGAAAAGGTTGACGGACTGGCCGACGCTGCCATCATGCTGGAGGCTGGCAGGGTGGCCGGGCTCTCCGCGCTTGCGGGCATTCCCGGCGGCCTTGTCGCACTGGGCACCATCCCCGCCGATATCCTGCAGTTCTTCGCCCATGCGCTGCGCGTGGAGCAGAAGCTCGCGTACCTGTACGGCTGGGAGTCGCTCGAGCTGCAGGAAGGCAGCGTGGACGACTTCGACATGTACCAGCTCATCCTGCTCCTCGGCGTGATGATGGGCGTGGAGGGCACGAGCGAAGTGCTCGCACGCTTGGCGCCAAATGCCGCAGAGCTCGGGTTTGCCGAGGCCCTGCGCATGAAGGGCGAAGGCGACCAGGCGTGGTATCTGCCCATTAAGAAGGTGCTCTCGGAAGTGGGGACCAATGCGACCAAGGGCACCTTTGTCGAAGCGGCGATTCGCGGCGTGCCTCTGCTGGCGGGCCTTGTGTCGGGCGGCGTCACGCTCATCACGTTCCGCTTCGGTGCCCTCGCGCTCAAGAATCTTTTGCGTGAGCTTCCCGAGGCAACCGGCCCCGTGCGCGACGAGGCCGAGCTGGTGGAGCTGGCGCAGAAGCTTGAGGAAGAGGCCAGAGCTGCCTACGGCGATTCCCTGCGCGATACCGTTGAGACTGCAGGCGAGAAGGCGGGCGTCTTTGCCGCGCAGGTGGGGGAGGCCACCGGTGACCTGAGTGAACGCGCGGGCGAGGCGGCCACGATCTTTGCCGAGCAGGCCGGCGCCGTCGCGAGCACACTGACGGAGAAGCTTGCCGAGTATGCAACCGTGGCCCGCGACAAGGCAGGCGAGGCCGCCAAGGCTGCCGCAATCGGCTTCATTCGCGGATTGGGAACGAACAAGAAAGAGAAGCAGCGCGCAAAGCAGCAGGTAAACCCCGTCGAGCAGCCGCAGGCCAACACATCCGGAAGCGCTGCCAGCGACATTGCCCAGGAGCTGCGCATCCTCAAGGGCCTCATGGACGAGGGCATCATCACGCAGGAGGAATTCGACGCCAAGAAGCGTCAGCTGCTGGGACTGTAGCATTCGGGAGACACAGCGCACGCTGGTGGCGTACCCCTTTTAGCACATGCGCGTGCCCCGGGGTCGGTTCTTGCGGCACATGCGCGTGCGAATACGCACGCGCATGTGCCGCAAGAACCGACCCCGGGGCACGCGCATGTGCGAGACAGACAAGGATATTAAGGGAGAAACTAAGGGACACGCCCTTTTTTGCCCCACGAGGCAAAAAGGGCGTGTCCCTTAGTTTCCGTACCTCCGCCTTGCGGTGCGTTACACGTCGGTGCGGCCAATCATGATGTTGAGGATCTCGACGTCGGTGGGCTGCATGCCGACGCGTCCCACATACCCCATGGCGCGGATGGACTCCTCGGGCGTGTCGCCCACCAAGCCGTCACCGGGAAGGAAGTTGTCGCCCTGAAGCGCCTGGTCGCAGCCGAGGATGGCGGCGTCCACGGCGGCGCTGATTTTTGCCGCACAGCTGGGCTTGGCGCCATCGCACACGATGCCACCCACGTTGACCAGCGTGTTAACGACGGTTGCCTCGTATTGCTCGAAGGTACCCCCGCGCAGCATGCAGATGCCGGCACCCGCCCCGCAGCTGGCGCTGACGGCGCCGCAGAAGGCCGAGAGCTCGCCGATGTAGTACTTCACATGCACGGCGGTGAGGTCGGAGAGTGCCACGGCGCGAACGAGAGCCTCGTGGCTCGCCCATAGCTCGTGGGCATACTCCAGCACGGGCATCGAGCAAGTGATTCCCTGGTTGCCCGAGCCGCAGCAGATGGTGACGGGCATGGCGCACCCGCTCATGCGGGCATCGGAGCCGGCCGCAGCGCTGGCGCGAGCCTTGCAGGTGATGTCGTTGGAGCGGCTGCGCAGCAGCGTGCGCCCGATGTTGGCGCCCCAGTCGCCCCGCAGACCCTCGTCCGAGATGGCCTTGTTGGTGGTGATCTGTCTGCTGATGAGCTCGTCGATGTCCTCGAGCTTTACCGTGCGCGCAAACTCCCAGATGGACGAGAGCGAGAGAGTGCCACGCGGGTCCTCTGTGGTCTCTGCCTCGCTCTTTGCGACGGCGGTAATGCCGGCAACAGTAACGGGAGTGCCGTCAAGCTCCAACTTGGTCACGTTGGTGTGGCGCTCCTCAAGCTGGGCGATGGCCGTGTGGTCGCCTGCCGTTGCGGTTACCCGCACGTAGAGGTTGGGCACGCCTTCCACCAGCTCAATCGAGCAGGCTTTTGCTGCGATGAGTTCGGCTGCCTTCTTGCGGTCGTCCTCGGTGACGGCCTCAAGAACCTCGAGCGCACGCGTCTCGTCGCCGCCCAAGGCGCCGAGCAGGGCCGCAGCCTCGATGCCACGCATGCCACCCGAGTTGGGCACGGTGACCGACTTGACGTTCTTGATGATGTTGCCGCTGCATGCCACACTCATGTGCTCGGGCATGGTGCCAAGCGCCGCGCGGGCGAGCGAGGCCGCGTATGCCACGGCAATGGGCTCGGTGCAGCCCAGGGCGCAGACGAGCTCCTCATTGAGGATGGCGATGTGGTTGGCGTAGGCGGCGGCGTCCATGGCGGCTCCTTTGGCACGGGAAAGATGCGTATATGATAGTGCATTCGCTATGACAGCTGGAGAACGTGCAATAACGTGCGGCAAGGGGTACGCCCCCCACCGCACATCTTGTGTCCCCTTCGTAAACAGAACACGTGTACGATTATTATGCTATAATCGAATAGTGACGCGGGGCGCGTCTGCCCTCCCTGGCCCGACTGTCCGGACTTTGATCCGGATCGGGATGCGCACGAGGGGAGGTGGTCGTATGAGGTTCTCGGAGTTCCTGAAGTACCTTATCGTGCTGCTCCTGCTGGCGATCGTTTTGGTCGCCGTGAGCAGGTAGTGGCGTAAACGACTGCAGCCGCCCGGCCAGGCGGCTGCAGTCTCAGCGCTTATTGCTGCACACTGTAAGCTTGCCACGGGAGGGCTTACCACAGACCGCCCCGCATCAACTGCATTGTAGCACGTTCCGCCCCTGCGGCGGACGTGCTACATGCAGTTTGGGGCTCTGTGAAGAACCGGGCTCAACACTCTGGTATCAAAATCATTTCTCTATTTTGTAGCGAACTCGTCCCTAATACGGTAGGATGCTTGCGCTCGTGATTGGGGGTCTTATGAGAGCCACGATATCGGTGATGGCGCAAAGTACCGCCATGCTCATCTACATTGTCTGCCTTGCGGGGTCTTTGCTGAGCAAGCGCCGCGCAGTGCTGTTTTCCCAGATCTTACATCTGGGTAGCTTTGCTCTCTGCGTGGCCGTCACCGTGGCGGATGGCTACGATTTCTCTCGTGCGACCATGCTCTTCGGCATTCTAGGCGGGCTTGTCGTCATGTATTTCTGCGATGACAGGAGTGGGTGGATCATATCGAAGTCGGAAACAGTTTTGCAAGAGGCTCTGGAGGTGACAATACTGTTGACCTCAGTCGCGCGCAGTCTCGTTTTAGGGCCGTGGGCGGCAGCACTTGGCCTCATCGCATGTCTTGCCTTCTCAACTACATCCATCGTGTTGCTGCTTCTGGATGGGTACGTGTATGACTTCCTCACAAGGTATTGCGGCTTTCCCATGCTGGTGCTGGCTTCGATAACGGTGGGATCATGTGCGGTGCTCATGGCGAATATCCAGCCTGCCTTCCATCTCGGCTGGGGAATATATGTCCCTCTTGGAGACGTTCCCCTGCTCATGGCATTCCTGGCCCTTTCGGGAACGCGCGAGCTCTACCGTGCTGCTTGGCACGATATTCCGAAGACGTCGCGTGTGGTCGTTATGCTTCTGCCTGCTGCCACGGCCTGCGCGCTCACGAGCTTCGGTGAGCTCGCTCTTGGTATTGGATTTGCGGTAGCTACGTGCCTCATCATGCGAGGGGCTGGCTGGTCGAGGCAGCAGGTACTGACAAGTGCTGGAATTGCTGTTGTGGCGCTGACCGTATTGTTCCTCGTGCATCCCTTTGCTGCGAGGAGGTGGCTCTTCTGGTTCTTCGATGCGAGCCATGCGGAAACTCGTGCGTTGCTTCGCGCGACGCCGCTTTCAGGATCCTTGTGGTGGGGAAGCGGTGTGGCAAGCGTAACCCCCGAGGGATTTGCGGCACGTCATAATCTGGACTATGGCCTGTCCCAGACGCTCTCGGTCTATGGTCTTCCGGGGATTGTGTGCTTGGTGGCCGTGGCACTCTGCACGATTGTCACGGGCGCAAAGTCGCTGGTGGATGCGCGCCGTCCGGGCATGATGCAGTCGTTTCTCTGTTTGGCTTGGGGCATTGAGTTGGTGGGCGCCCTGCTTACCGCCTTTGGGCTGGCTCCAAAGCTCTCGACGCACGGGTTGCCGTTCCTGGGTATTTGCGATTCCGTTGTCATGCCCCTGATTCCCGCGCTCGGTTATGCCATCGCCATGCTTTGCGACCAGATCAATGAGGGGATAGCCGAAGAAGAGGCGCTAGCCGACCGAGGAGCAATCGTGCTTCGCGTGACGGATGAGGAGGAAGGCGGGGAGTGAGCGCTTAGGCGGCGCAGGTAAAAGGCCGCTCTCTCACTTGTCTACCTTCACCGGATCGTCTTGACGGGCCCCCAAGCTCCTCGCAACCCCAAAACTACACACGGTTTGTTTCTAAATCTATATCGAGTATGGCTCTCTTGAACGACCTACCAGATTTAGAGATAAAAGCGAACCGTGTGTAGTTTTGGGGTTGCGAGGAGCTTGGGAGCCTAGCTTCGGCAGTCGATTGAGCCTTACCCTCTTGGCGTCTGTGCGAGACTGCGGTCGTGTGGTATTCTGCGCGTAACTCAAGCGGGTCTGTGGTGTCAGGAGGATGAAGTGAGCGGCTACGATGTGGCGCGCTTTGTTGAGGCGCAAGATCAGGGCTGTGGGCTACCTCACTCAGATTACCGGTCCGCGCTCGCAGAGATTCGCGCGGGACACAAGGACAGTCACTGGATTTGGTACATCTTTCCGCAGCTAGAGGGGCTAGGACAAAGCGACTTCTGCCACACATACGGCGTGCGCGGGTTGGGGGAGGCACAAGCGTATCTGGCGAACGATGTGCTTCGGGCACGTCTAGTGGAGATAAGCCGGGCGCTGCTGGAGTTGGAGACCAGCGATCCCGTTACCGTGCTGGGGCGCACTGACGCGCGGAAGGTTCGTTCGTGCATGACGCTGTTTGCGCTGGCAGATGGGGAAGAGCCTGTGTTTGGGGAAGTGCTGCGCAAGTTTTACGGCGGCTGCCCGGATGAGCGGACGCTGGAGCTGCCGGGCGTGGAGTGGAACGACCAGTAACACTCCTGCGTGCTGCTCCTGCTGGCGATCGTCCTGGTCGCCGTGAGCAGGTAGCAGTATAAAACGACCACAGCCGCCCTGCCAGGCGGCTGTGGTCACGCACTTCGGTGCAAGTACCGTCAGTCTGCCTCGGGAGGGCTTCCAACAGACCGTTCCCGCGTCAACTGCATTGTAGCACGTTCCGCCTCTGCGGCGGGCGTGCTACGTGCAGTTTTGGCGCGAGCACGTTTACATGGGGCAACCAAGGGCGTGTCCCTTGGTTGCCCCGTATCACGAAGCGTTGTGAAGTAGCTTATGCAGCGGCTGCGGCTGGCAGGGGGATCATGACCGAGGTGCGATGCGTCTTGTCGTCGATGTTGTGCTCGACAATCCCGCCGTGGCCTTTGGTGAAGCCTTCAATCACCTTGTCATTCCAGTCGTAGCCGTCCTTCGAACCGCGGTCCGTTCCGTCCGAGCCCTCATACGTGTTCTCGACCTCAATCAAGAGCTGACCCGTATTCGTGAGCATGCGTACGGCGATGGAAGGGTTTGAGGAGGGGTCTGCCTCTCGCTGTGCCCTGCATTCGTCGAGGGCTCTGTCTATAAGGCTGAACAGAAGGGCGGCCATGTCAATGTCGGGCAGACCGATCTCTTCTGGAACCGCAACCTCGGACGTCAGGCGCACGCCGTCGTTTTCGCACTGGCGGCTCTCTGCTTCCAAAACCGCGGCAATCGTCACGTTGCGGCAACGAGAGGGAATGGCCTCGGTTGCCATGTTGAGGCTGTTCTGCAGGCGAGCATCGGCCTTGGAAACATCGCCTTGAGCAAGGTCTTCCTGGGCCAGGACAAGCTCGTTCTCAATCGCGCTGCACACCTTCCTTGTTAGCTGTTCCTCACGCGCCGCGATGGAGCGGTAGAGCTCAAGCGAGTGTTCGAGCTTGGCGCCCTCGCGGGCAACGTGGGCCTCGGTTGACCTTTTAATGGCGGCAAAGTAAAAGCGCGTACTGGCTATGTAGATTATCGCGGTAAGGGCAAGTGTGAGGACGCTGACCGCTACGTCGACGGCTTGCACCGGCTTGTCGGACGTGAAGTGCCAACTCAAGAGTAGGACTGCCTGCAAAACGAAGAGTACGCTGAAAATGACAACGATGAGCGTGCGTCTATTCATACTTTCTCCCATTCAGGACGTGTGCTTGTTCCACAAGGCAGGAGAGCTCGCGCGCGGCGTCGTCCGCCTGACCGGCGGCAGCCAGGCGCGGCACCTTGCGCACGTCGCTCGCCAGCGAATGGCGCAGGGCCTCCAGGCCTCTTGCGCGCCAGGCCATAGCACGTACCTGCGCCACCGTGTGCTTGGCCTTGCGCGCTGCCAGAGCGGCGTCGGCAACCTCACGTTGTGATGCCGCCTCTCGCCTTGCGATAGCAAGGACAAAGAAGGTGCCTCCAAGGGCTAGCCAGCAACAAACGAGACCTAGCGCCTGGATCCTGGAGCCACTCATAGCCCGTGCGTAATTGACAATGAACAGCACGAAGGCTCCTGCCAAGAGTGCAATAGTGGGTGGGCCAAAGAAAGATTCGCTTGATTGGTCCGCACGGTTGCATGCAGATATGGTCAGCTCGAAGAGTATTGCCGAGATGATTGTCAGCATGAGATACACGGCAATCATCGACGGGATACTCTCTTCTCCTATTACCTGTACGCCGTTTCCGGACTGATCGAATGCCGTGATGTAGACAGCTGTTCCCAGCAACTCCGTGAGGAACATGTCAAGCTCGGCCAAGAGCGGTCTCAGGATGCGCCGAGGAAAGCCGTCTAGGGATAGCGTAGCAGGTAGGACAAGGTTGAACAGGATGTTGATTACAACCCTTGCGGGCGTTGGCAGCATGCCCAAGTCCTTGAGCAGCATGACAATGATGTACTCGGCAGACTTGATGAGGTGGTAGGTGGCCTTGGAGCGCATATTGAGCAGCCGTGTGACAGCGACTTGGTAAACGGCCTCTGGTATTGCGCCCAGCAGCAGGCGAATCAGCGCGTGCTCCATGCTCACCTCTCGCCTCCGTTCAGGACGTGCGCTTGTTCCACAAGTGCGGAGAGCTCTCGGGCGGCGTCGTCCGCCTGGCCAGCTGCCGCCAGGCGCGGCACCTCGCGCACGTCGCTCGCCAGCGAATGGCGCAGGGCATCGAGCCCCTTCGCGCGCCAGGCCATGGCCTGGACCTGCGCCACCGTGTGCTTAGCCTTGCGCGCCGCCAGCGCCGCGTCTGCCGCTTCGCGCTGAGAGGCCGCGTCGCGTCTTGCGACCACGAAGATCAGACAGGCTCCAATGAGCATGAGCCAGGCGCAGCCAAGGCTGAACGTCTGGATTCTTGGACTGCCCAAGAACCTTATGTAATTGAAGATGAATACCAAGAAGGCACACAAGGCAAGCATGATGGTGGGCATACGGAAGTACGTCTCGTTATGCTTGGTGCCGCGATTGAATGCGGCAACGGTCATTTCGTACAGGGGCACTGAGATGATTGTCAGTATGAGGTACACGGCAGCCATCGATGGGATGCTCTCGTGTCCAATTGCCTGCATGCCTTGTCCGGCCTGATCGAATACTGCGATATAGATTGCCGACCCAAAGAGCTCCATAAGAAACATAACCAAAAGCAAAGCGAGTGCTCTAAGTATGCGTTGGGCAAGATGTCCTTGGGAGAGCACAATGGGAAGCAGAATATTGAAGAGAACGAGGGTGCCGAACCTCGCAGATGCCGGCAACATGTTTAGGTCATTCAACGTCATGACTACAAGGTGCTCTGTCGTCTTGATGGCGTGGTAGGCAGCTTTGGAGCGCATGTTTAGTAGCCGCGTGACAGTAACCTGGTAAAGCACCTCGGGAATTGCGCTTAGGAGCAGGCGAATCAGCGTGTGTTCCATGCTTACCTCTCGCCTCCGTTCAGGACATGCGCCTGCTCCACGAGCCCTGAGAGCTCGCGGGCGGCGTTGTCCGCCTG
>CACXFC010000123.1 GCA_902766835.1 uncultured Coriobacteriaceae bacterium
GCATGAGGCAGCGAACATGATCGTCGAGCAGCTCAAGGAGCAGGAGGGCTTCTCTCCCATTGAACGCTCCATTGCCCAATACTTCCTTGAGGCCGGAGAGGCGCTGCGCGAGCAGAGCGCCCGCTCCATTGCCACCAGGCTCTACACGGCACCGTCCACCGTCTCGCGCTTCTGCAAGCGCCTGGGCTACGACGGCTATAGCGACTTTCGCGAAGACTACCTCAACGAGCTGCGCTATCTCTCGTCTTCGTTCACCAACATCGACGCCAACCAGCCCTTCAAGAAGAGCGACGATGAGCGCACCATAGCAGCCAAGATTGGGGCGCTCTACCGCGAGACGGTCGACGACACCCTGCAGCTGACCGAGGGCGGCGCGCTTGAAGAGGCGGTGGACCTGGTTGCCGGAGCGCGCAACGTGTTCGTGTATTCGGCTGGCCCGCAGTCGTATCTTGCAGAGGACTTCGTCGACAAGATGGCGCGCATCGGGCGCCGCGTGATTGTCACCTACAAGAGCGATACCTCGTACTTCTTCTCGGCAGGTGGGCAGCCCGACGAGGTGTTCATCGTGCTCTCCTACTCCGGCGAGACGTCGGGGGCGCTGCGCATTGCCGAGCGTGCCAAGGAGGCGGGCAGCCCCGTCATTGCCCTTACGTCGTTTGGGCGCAACTCCCTTTCGCAGATGGCCGACATTACGCTGCATGTATCCACGCGCGAGAAGCTCGTCGAGAAGCTGGGTTGCTTTGGCATGAGCATCTCGACCATGCTGCTTCTGGACATCATCTATTCGTGCGTGCTGGCACGCGACTACGACCGCAACGTCATCAACCGCGTGCAGCAGACGCGCCGCTACGAGGTCTTCCGCGACTCCGACAACCCCATCCTCCGCGACAAGCGCGACACCCGCAAGTAGCGTGCGCCGGGATCGAACCCATCCCGCACATGCCCGAGCCTCGGGGCCGGTTTGCGCACATGCGCGTGCCTTGGGGTCGGTTTGCGCACATGCGCGTGCGCTTTTATAAAAGCGCACACGGATGTGCCGCAAGAACCGACCCCAAGGCACGCGCATGTGCGCAAACCGGCCCCCCAACTAAGGGGATCGCGTCGGGAATGTTGGTGTAAGCCCGGGAACGGCCCCTTTGTAAGGGAAACGGCCATTGCCTAGAATCTGAAATCGCGACAAGACAGGTTCTAGCGAAAGGCAATGACCGCAATGGACAGCATAGCAGACGTGGCGGCGCCCGAGGCGGCGCTTGCCATACCCCGCTTCGAGGACGGCTTCGTGAACATGCAGGAGCTCCTGAGGCAGCTGGCCGAGAGCGTCGTGAACGAGATCATGAGCGCCGAGGCCGACCAGCTCTGCGGCGCCACGGGCAACAGCAGGAACGGCTACCGCGAGCGCCGGCTCGTGACGTGCGTGGGCACGCTGACGCTCCGGATCCCCAAGCTGCGCACGGGCAGCTTCTTCCCCGACGACGTGATCGAGCGCTACCAGAGGGTGGACCGCGCGATCGTGGCGGCCGTGAGCGAGATGTACGCGACGGGGACCAGCACGCGCAAGGTGCAGAAGGTGGCGGCCGCGATGGGCATAGAGCGGCTGTCGAAGGACCAGGTGAGCGCCATCTGCGAGCACCTCGACTCCGAGGTCGAGGAGCTGGTCGCGAGGCCGCTGGACGCCCTGCGCTCACCCTACCTGTGGATCGACGCCACCTACGTGAAGTGCCGCAGGGAGCGCAGGGTCGCCTCCACGGCGGTCGTCACTGCGATCGGCTGCGACGAGGACGGCTGGAGGCGCGTGCTGGGAATATCCGTCGTGGACACCGAGTCGTACGACTCCTGGCTGGCGTTCCTGCGCCGCATGAGGGCGCGCGGCGTCACCGGCGTCCAGCTGGTGACCTCCGACGCCCACGAGGGCCTCAGGCGCGCGATCGGGGAGGTCTTCCAGGGCGCCTGTGTTTAGTCAAGTCCCCTTTTCGGAAATGTGCAAGCATTTCTTTAGGGTGTGGGCACGAAACTTTTTCGGATTTCGTCACGCCGA
>CACXFC010000124.1 GCA_902766835.1 uncultured Coriobacteriaceae bacterium
CGCAAGAACCGACCCCAAGGCACGCGCATGTGCGGAAACCGGCCCCCAGCCACGCCATGCCCCTGACACACCGACACGCGCCCGCGCATAGCCCTTTTGTATGATGATGATTACATTCAGCTTGGTTGAACCTTGCGCACCACCTACATTCATGAGGTAAGATGCTATTTCGGGCTTTAGGCCCACCATAGACTTCTATCGGGCAACTCGCATCGGAGTGGCACGTGACAACTAGCACCGAATCTCAGGGCACGTCGACGGACGCGCCTTCACCCATGGCTCCCGCACAGGTCGTGGAGTCAACCACCAATGACAAGAAGGGCAAGAAGGGCGGCAAGCTCCGCTGGGCCATCTTGGGCGTGCTGGCCGCCGCCTATGTGGCAGGCGCCGCGTACTTCTCGAGTCACTTCACCCCGGGCACCACGGTGGACGGAGTTGACGCAAGCCTCATGACCGTCCAACAGCTGGCCGACGCCATCCAGCAGCGCGCCGCAGCCTACGAGCAGCACATCACGGGTGCGGAGGGTCTTGACGTGACCATCCGCGGCACCGACGTCGCGCTCACCTGCGATGGCCAGAAGGCCGCGCAAGAGGCGCTCGACCGCACGTCTGCCGCCCTGTGGCTCCCCTATCTCATCTCCCCCAAGCACATGCTCATCGACGCCAACGTCACGGTCAACGACGAGGCGCTGGCAAATGCCGTGGGGTCAGCCATCGGCACATTCAACGAGACGGCCACGCCTCCCACCAACGCAACGGCCGCCTACAACGCCGAGAAGGGCGTCTTCGAGCCCACGCAGGAGTCGGTGGGCACGGCCCTCGATGCGGCAAAGGTCCTTGAGCTCAGCACGGTTGCCATGCATGAGCTGCGCCAGGACGTGACCGTTGGCGAGGAGCAGCTGGCCCAGCCCGCGGTGACCAACACCAACGAGACCCTGCTTGCCTCCATCGACCGCGCGAACAACATCCTCGCCCACGACATCAACGTCGTCTGCGACGACCAGACCATTGCCACCATCGACCGCAACACCATGGCCGGCTGGATGAAGTTCACGCCCGAGAACCAGCTTGAGATCTCGGGCATCTACAGCTGGGTCGAGAACAACGAGGCCATCGTCAATGCGGGCAACGCCACCGATGACGAGCATGTGTGGGAGCTTGACACGCAGGGTACCTGCGACGACATCCACCGTGTCATGGAGCAGGACCTGGGCGATTCCGCCAAGGTCATTCGCGAGGCCATCGAGACCAAGCCGCCCGTGACCCCCGGCGCCAAGGAGCGCGGCCGCCACATTGACATTAACATCACCACCCAGTTCGTGCGCTTCTACGACAGCGATGGCAAGGTCATCTGGGATTCCTACTGCGTGACCGGCGGATACGACCCGCAGTATGGCGAGATGCACTCCACCCCCACCGGCACCTTTGCCATCCAGGCCAAGCAGACCAACACCAAGCTCATCGGCGCCGACCGCAACGGCGACAACGAACCCGACTACGAGTCGTTCGTGTACTTCTGGATGCCGTTCCTCAACTATGACTACGGCCTGCACGACGCTACCTGGCGCTCCGACTTTGGCGGCGAGATTCGCACCTGGTACGGCAGCCACGGCTGCGTGAACCTGCCCTACGAGAAGGCCGCCGAGCTCTTCGAGCTGGTCAACGTAGGCGACACGGTCTACGTGCACGAGTAGCAGGGAAACAGAGGGAAACAAAGGGCGTGTCCCTTTGTTTCCCCGCATCCTCATCCCGTCTGGCATGCGCATGCCACACCGGCAACAAGCAGCGCTTTTTCTGTAGGCGTCGTGAAGAGACGTGCACCTAGGTAATAACTAGGTAAACCAATACCGCTCGCGGCAAAAAGCACACCGTTCGCGCACTAGAATGGCGGGGCACGTTAATCCGACATGGAGGAATATCAGCTATGAGCAGAGTCTACAATTTCTCGGCAGGTCCGGCGGTGCTTCCGGAGGCAGTCCTTAAGGAGGCGGCCGACGAGATGCTCGACTACCGCGGTTGCGGCATGGGCGTCAACGAGATGAGCCATCGCTCCAAGATGTTCCAGCAGATCATCGACGAGGCCGAGGCCGACCTTCGCAGCCTGATGGGCATCCCCGAGAACTACAAGGTGCTGTTCCTGCAGGGTGGCGCCCACCAGCAGTTTGCGGCCATCCCGCTCAACCTCTCCAACCTTCCTGGCGCGTCGGGCAAGGCCGACTACATCAACACCGGCATGTGGTCGAAGAAGGCCCTTGCCGAGGCCAAGCGCTTCATCGACGCGCAGGAGATTGCCACCAGCGCCGACAAGACCTTCTCCTACATCCCCGACTGCTCCGACCTGCCGGTGCGCGAGGATGCCGACTACGTCTACATCTGCGAGAACAACACCATCTACGGCACCGTCTACCACGAGCTGCCCAACACCAAGGGCAA
>CACXFC010000125.1 GCA_902766835.1 uncultured Coriobacteriaceae bacterium
AAGTGGTCCATGGTCCAGACAAAGATCTTCTTGTCGGGAGCGGCGCCCTTGTAGGCAGCCTTCAGGACCGGGTTGCTCGCGGCAACGTCGTTGACGGCGATGATGCCGTCGCAAGGATACTCGATGCTCCAGCGAGTGACGGTCTGGCCGTGGATCATACGGTCATCAATGCGGACGAATGAAATCATGTCCCCTCCTAAATACCTTTGATGCCAGTCCCCCATGACTGGCATCGTTGACTGGTTACAGGTCCTCTTCGTCCTCGTCATCGAGGGCAAGCTCGACCTGACGCGCCCCTTCCCTTGCCTCGCTGATTACGTTGCTCACAAGGGCAGAGTCATCGAGGTTGTCCTCGATGGCCATAAGGGCGCTGATTGCCATGGGAAGGCTGAGGCCACCAAAGGCGAGCGTGTTGGGAAGGAGCCCGGCCTCGGTGAGGGTGTTGAGGGTGTTGGTGAGAGGGGACCCACCCACGATGTCGCCCAGAACGACAACAGAGTCATCTGCGGCAATGGGCGCGATGACGTTGCGCAGGTTTGCGACGAAGTCGTCAGCCGAAACCCCGTCTTCCATGGAGTAGCTGAGCACGTTGTCGCGATCGCCCAGAAGCATGCGAATGACGCTGTGGACGCCGGGAGCCATAGTACCGTGACTGACCATAAGCAGGTAACGCATCGTGCAAATCCCCTTTCTCTCCGTGACCGAAATTTCTCTCCGTGACCGAAATTGAACGAAAAAGAAAGAAATTTCGGCCTTTTCGGCATACGAAAAACAGGCCGTCTACCTGCGGCCTTTTCCTCTATGCCTTATGCTGAATCCAACTGTGAATAAAGTATGAAGTCGGCTATCATTCTGAGATACCAGCCTTGTAACGACTTTGTTCATATTTGTGAGTATGTTTTGGAGGAGGGCGCATGAGCAGCGAGGCGTTCGACCAGACAATGCCCACCCTCCTCACCGAGCAGGAGATTATCGACGCCATCAGCTATGTGAACAAAGGAAATGCCGAAGACGATCTGGCGCAAATCGTTACCTATTCGAAGAACATGCAGTTCATCGCCGTCAATACCGACGTATCCGCGCGAGAGATATCGGAACAGTACGAGGGCTTTGCAGCTTATATAGCCCTTGGCGACACCGAAGGGCTGCTGCGCTTCATACGTACGGACCTGCCACTCATGGAGCCCAAGACATCGGACGACCCCCTTCTACAGGGTCGCTCGGCCGTGGCTTTTCTGGCTAGCAGCTGCATCGAAGCTGCACGCAAAGGTGGCCTGCCTGCCGTGCGCTCCTATGCAATCACGCAGCATTACATGAACCTTGCCAACGAGACCAGCAACGAAGAGGTGGCCCACTACCTTGTGCTGCCCATGATGCTCGAGCTGACCAAGGCCGTGCGCAAAGAGGGCGAGGCGCGCATGCACCCCATCTCGCACCAAGCCATGGACTACGTGCGCAGCCATCTGACCGAGCAGCTTGACGGCGAGTCGGTGGCAAATGCGCTGGGCGTGAGCCGCAAGACGCTCTGCACGCGCTTCAAGAACGAGACCGGCGAGACCTTTGCCGCCTATGTGCGCAGGCTGCGCGTTGAGCGCGCACGGCGCCTGCTCGACACCACCGACTACGAAATCGCGCAGATTGCCTACCGCACGGGCTTCTCCTCGCAGAGCCATTTGCAGACGGCATTCAAGAGCGCGACGGGCCTCACGCCGCGCGAGTGGCGCATGCGCGAGATTCGCGAGATCTAGCAAGGCGCAGCTTGGGCGCTGGGCGCACGCCCCTGCAAGAGGGGCAATGAGGCATCAGACTGCCTGTGAGCCACGCACGTATGCACGCAGCACTTTGACCTCGCCTTCCAGAGGCTGGATGCACACCTTACCAGCGGCTGCGGGAAGGATGAACGTCTCTGCGTAGTGCACTTCAAAGGGCGCAAAAGCCCCGGTAGGCGAGGTGACAACCGCCGCCTGTCCATCCACGAGGTTGCAGACCGAAAGGGCCCCCTGAAGGTCCAGCTCTAGCTGCGTCCGCACCGTGTAGCGACGGGTCTCGATGAACTCAAGCTCATGTAGCCCTGTAGCCTCTTCCGTATAGTCGGCACCGTCATACACGCAGCGCACGCGGCCCACGAGGTTTTCCTTTACCCAACGCGTGTCGCGATCCCACTGGATTACCTGTGCGCCATGCTCGATGTTGATGGGCCTTGGCAGCCCATCCAGCCCCACTCTGCCCCAATCCCAGAGCTTGAAGGTAAAGATGTACGGGGTGGCGCTAATCTCCAGCACCATTGCATTCGCTCCCGAGCAGTGGATTGTGCCCGCCGGTATCAAAAAGTGGTCATGTTTGCGCGCGGGCAGCTTGTTGACGTACGCCTCGGCATCGAAAAGGCCTGTTTGCTGCGCCTCCCGCAAGGAGTCAAGCATGGCCATGGAGTCCATGCCCTCCCTGACCCCAAGGTACACGCAAGCGTCCTCCCCCGCATCGAGGATGTAGTAGCTCTCATCCTGCGTGTAGGACATGCCAAAGGTGCGACGTATGTAGTCGGTCACCGGATGAACCTGCAAGCTCAGGTTGCCCCCTCCCATGGTGTCAAGGAAGTCGAAGCGAATGGGGAATTCCGCACCAAACCGAGCGTAGTTGCGCTCCCCTAGCAGTTGCTGCGGCGCAAAGAAGACGACATCGATGGCAGGAAGCTCAACATCTGCGTCCCCAAACCGGGCAAGGATTGAGTTCTCTTCGGGCACGCCGTCAAACGACCAGGCATAGTTATCTGCCTCGGGGTTAAGCCCGAGGTGTTCCTTCATCCACTGGCCTCCCCAAACACCTGGGTCAAAGTACGGCACCAGCCGGAAGGGTTGGGTGGAAAACGTCTCGATGACCTTGGAGAATTGCTCCCCGGTAATCATTTTCGGCTCATCGGCTTTATTTGTATCAAGCACGAAATCGACCTTTGAACCCAGCTCCCGCTTGATGCGATCGGCCATGCGCCATTCAACGAAGTACCCACGCTTGTACTTGCGCAAGGTGTCTTCATCGTAGTTTGAGCAGTTGTAGTTGCCCATCCCTGCGCGATAGCGCTGCTGTATCTCCCAGCGCGCGAGGTCGCAATACACACAGCAGTCAAAGTCGGAGATGAGCGTAGCGCCCATGCCATACACGACGGTCAGGTCATCACAGTTGGCAATGGCTTGACGCGCTTCATCGACCCGCACCGGCTCGAAGAACTCTTCCACGCCACCGTAGTACCAGCGGCCAAACACCCTGTCGTCGGTGAGCCACGGCTCCATGTGCCGCGTCATATCCTCTTCGGGAAGATACAGCTCACGCATGTCCACGAAGCAGTTCGGCTTCAGGCGCATGAGCTGCGGGATGACCTCGTCGTCCCGCACGCCCGGATAGGTCTCCACCGCAAGAACGCATGGACGGTTGGAGATCTTCTGCCTGATTGCCTCAAGAATGTCCTTGTAGCCACAGACCGCCTCACCCGCATCGATGCACAGGTGAGGAAACTTTTCGTAGCCGTGGTGCATGCGCTACTCCTTCGATGCTTCCGTATGCCCTGGGTGCGGTGCTGCCAACAACAGGCGGCAGTTGCCATGAACAATGATGTCCCCGCAGGATGCAGGAATGAACAGGGATTGGGTATAGGCCAGCTGAAGGCAGCGAGAACCAACTTCAAGCACCGCCTGGCCATGTACGCACGACAGCGTTCTGAAGGTCTTCGCCGCCGGTATTGCCCATGAATCGGTCACGTCGATGAGGTCCACGCCGTACTCGGGAAGCGACACAACGCGCTCCATGCGCTCCGTGTGATCAAGGGGAACCGAGCGACAAGAACCCCGTCGGTCGAGCCGAACGACATCCAGGCTTTGTTTTATGTGCAGGTCGCGGGCCTTTCCGTTGGCGTCCGCTCTGCCGTAGTCATAGAACCGATATGTCGTATTTGAATTCGTGCCAATCTCGAGCGCCAGGATACCTGCCCCAAGCGCATGGAGCGTGCCGCTTGGAACCGTTATGCAGTCGCCCTCCCGCACGGTAATAAAACGCAGGTGAGCTACGAGCGACCCGCTACGAATTGCCTCCCGCAGCTCATCGACAGACGAAAGGTCAGACCCCAGCACAAGGCAAGCGCCCTCGTCCGCGGCGAGGATGTACCACGACTCCGATTTCCCATGGTCTCCCTCGTGCTCCTGCGCATACTGCTCGCCGGGATGAACCTGTACGGATAGGGCATCACTGGTATCGAGGAAAGCCACCCTCAGCAGGTCTGCGTCCTCAACCTGCTCACCGAGCATGTCTTTGCGATTCTCCGCAATCAGCGAGGCGAGCGTCCTTCCCACATAAGCCCCCTCCGACACCACCGACTGGGCGCTAGGATGTACGCTTATCTCCCACGAAGTGCCCTCACCCACGGGTTTTCGACCACGAATGCACGCGAGCCGTTGTCCGGCCCAGATGGTTCGATTGTAGATGGGGTTCACCCGCAGCGGCTCCATGGGCCTCCAGCATATCTGTCAGCACTCGCTACATGTTCCACACATCGTACGGCCCGGGGCTTGCGAGAGATACCAGCCCCGTTACAGCTTTGTACAGTTTTGGGCATTTATTATGTTTAAACAATGAGGGACGTGCCTCCAATTGCCCCAAGCTGGGACACCCCCGCCGGAGGCATCCGTCCCACCCGGGACACTCCTGCCGGAGGCATCCGTCCCAAATGGGACGGATGCCTCCGGCAGGAGTGTCCCGGGTGGGACGGATGCCTCCGGCGGGGGTGTCCCAGCTTGGTCGGTAAGAGCTAGGTGCACTTGTAGGGAATCTGAAACAAACCGCTGGTAAGATGGCTGCAACAACACAACGGAGGAGGCAGCCATGCAAGGACCGGGCGGACGTGGCGGCTATGCCGCGCGCAACTTCCTGACCGAAGAGGAGAAGGCAAATGCGCCCAAGGTGACGCCCCAGCTTCTGAAGCGCATTCTTGGCTACCTGCGCCCGTACTGGCCGCAGTTCCTCATGGTGTTCGTCGCCATTCTTGTGGGCTCGGTCGTGGGCCTTTTGCCCTCCATTATCACGGGGCGCATCGTTGACCAGGCCCTGGTGGGCGACGACCTCGCGCTGCTGGTGCGCCTGCTCCTCACCGCCCTTGCCGCGATGTTTGCCAACCAGCTGATAGGCGTGCTGGAGAACTACATCAACTCGTGGATATCCGAGCGCATCATCTTCGACATGAAGAACCAGATGTACGACCACCTGCAGCACATGCCGCATGCGTTCTTCACCACCGAGAAGCAGGGCGACATCGTCACGCGCATGAACACCGACATCAGTGGCGTCAGCTCGGTCATCAGCGGCACGCTCACGCAGATCGTCAGCAACGTGGCCACCGTCTGCACCACGCTGGTGGCGCTCTTCTCTATGAGCCCCATGCTTGCCGTCGTGGGGCTTCTGGTCCTGCCGCTGCTGATCTTCCCCACGCGCAGCGCCGGCCGCGTGCGCCTCAAGCTGGTGCAGGAGAGCCAAGCCAAAAACGACGAGATGAATCAGCTCATCAACGAGACCCTCTCGGTCTCGGGCTCGCTGCTCATGAAGATGTTCACCGCCGAGGACCGCGAGTACAAGCGCTTCGTGAAGGTCAACGAGGAGGTCACCGCCATCTCGCTCAAGGAGCAGCGCTCCGGCTCGTGGTTCCGCGTGGTCATGGGCATGTTTGGGCAGCTCGGACCCCTGCTCATCTACTTCGCCGGCGGATACCTCATCATTCGCAAGCTCGACCCCACGCTTTCGGTGGGCACCATCACCGCCACCGTCACGCTGGTCAACCGACTGTATAGGCCCGTAGAGAGCCTGCTCAACCTGCAGGTGAGCTTCACGCGTTCGCTGGCCATGTTCACGCGCATCTTCGACTACCTCGACCGCAAGCAGACCATCGTGAGCCCCGACAACGGCGCCAAGCCAGACCTGCATGAGGCCACCATCGAATACGAGCACGTGGCCTTTGGCTACGGCGACACCGACGACCTCGTGCTGACCGACGTCAACTTCACCGTGCCCGGCGGCAAGATGTATGCCATCGTGGGGCCATCGGGCTCGGGCAAGTCGACCGTGGTCAACCTCATTCCGCGCCTGTATGACGTGGTCCGTGGCTCGGTGAAGGTGGCCGGCGTGGACGTGCGCGACTTTGACCTCACCTACCTGCGCGAATGCATTGGCGTCGTAACGCAGGAGGCCTACCTCTTCAACGGGACCATCCTCGACAACCTGCGCTACGCCAACCCCGACGCCCCCATGGAGCAGATCGAGGCAGCATGCCGCATTGCCAACATCCACGACTTCATCGTCAGCCAGCCCAAGGGCTACGACACCGAGGTGGGCAACCGCGGCCTCAAGCTCTCGGGCGGCGAGAAGCAGCGCCTGTCGCTGGCACGCGTGGTGCTCAAAGACCCCAAGATCCTCATCCTGGACGAGGCAACCAGCGCCCTTGACTCCATCAGCGAAAGCGCCATCCAGGATGCCCTGGAGCAGCTCATGGTGGGGCGCACGAGCATCGTCATCGCGCACCGCCTGTCGACCATCCTCAAGGCCGACAAGATTCTGGTGGTGAAGGGCGGCGTGATTGCCGAGCAGGGCACCCACGAGGAGCTGCTGGCGGCAAACGGCGTGTACCGCGAGCTGTACGAAACCCAGTTCAGGCAGGTCATTGGCATGGAGCGGGAAAGCAAGGCGTCGGCCTTTGACATCGAGACGCTGTCCACGAGCTTTGACGTACAACCCATCAGCGACGACAACCTGGGCGACGTCTTCTGGCTCATGCGCTCGAACCGCAGGTACTTCCACGAGATGGGCGAGCAACTTGCCAAGGGGCCGCTCACCACGCTCGTGAGCAAGACGCCCGAGGGCGCCGAGCCGGGCAACCGCCACTTCGTGGGCTTCTTCGGCGAGAGCGGTGCCCTTGTGGCCGTCATGGACCTCATCTGCGCGTATCCGCAGGCAGACACCGCGCGCATCGACTGGTTCATGGTTGCCGCCGACATGCAGGGCCAAGGCGTGGGCTCGCAGATCTTTGCCGACGTGCGCGCCGCACTGCAGGCACAGGGCTTCAAGCGCATAGAGCTGACCATCCCCGAACGTGCCACCGACGGCATCGCATTCTGGAAGGCGCAGGGCTTCGAGCTCACCGGAGAGCGCGACGAGAGCAAGAAGCACACGATAGTCACCTTGGCCCGTTCCATCTAGGGCCCGCCTCGGTGCATTCTCATTTGCTGGGGTCTACGAGTTAGGAGTACGTTACTCAGGAATATGCCCCAATTAACATCACCTGGCTCGTAGGCCCCAGAGACGCCAGTCCATCGCAATCGTGCGATGCCAGCAAGGAGGACCATGGACACCTTTGACGCCATAGGCAACAGGCACAGCTATCGCGGCCCCTACCTGCCCGAACCGGTGCCGCGCGAGGATCTAGTGCGCATCATGGAGGCGGGCCTGGCTGCGCCTTCTGGATGCAACAAGCAGACGACCTCGCTTGTTGCCATCGATGACCCCGGCGTGCTGGCGCGCGTGCGCGCGTGCATCAACCCGCCCCTCAGGCGCGAGAATGCCCCTGCCGCCATCTGCGTGCTCACCCAGCGCATCAACGCCTACCGCGACAAGTGCTTTGCGGTGCAGGACTACTCCGCGGCCATCGAGAACATGCTGCTGGCCATCACGGCGCTGGGGTACGCCAGCTGCTGGTACGAAGGCCACATCACCGATGACGACCGGCTCTGCGACCAGATGGCGGAGGTGCTGGGCGTTCCCGCGGGCTACGACTTGGTCTGCTACCTGCCGGTGGGCAAGCCCGACCGCACGGTGCGCGGCCCCCAGAAGCGCCCCCTCGCAGACCGCGCCTGGTTCAACGCGTTTGGCGCCACCCAAGACCTCTAGGAGGAACTCGTGAACATCCAGATATTTGGCACCAAGAAGAGCAGCGACGCCCGCAAGGCAGAGCGCTGGTTCAAGGAGCGGCGCATCAAGTTCCAATATATCGACCTTGCCCAGAAAGAAATCAGCAAGGGAGAGCTGCGCTCGGTGGCGCAGGCCTGCGGCGGCCTGGCAGCCCTGATAGACGAGAAGGCCAAGGACCAGTATGCCGTGGCGCTTCTGCAACATACGCCCGAGAGCATGCTGCTCGACAAGCTGCTTGAGAACCAGCAGGTATTGCGCCAGCCTATCGTGCGCAACGGGCGCCAGGCAACGGTGGGCTATGCGCCGGACGTTTGGAAGAACTGGGAGTAGCGTGCCTTGGGGTCGGTTTCCGCACATGCGCGTGCCTTGGGGTCGGTTCTGGCGGCACATCCGTGTGCGCTTTTGCAAAAGCGCACACGGATGTGCCG
>CACXFC010000126.1 GCA_902766835.1 uncultured Coriobacteriaceae bacterium
CGATCTCATCGATCGCAGTATCCGGTTCTCAAGGTTCGCCGCGCGGCGCCGCTCTCGCGTCCGCCGTCGCGCAAGGAAGTACTATACGCGAACCCGAGCCCTTGGGAAGCGTCTATTTTCGGCAACACATTTCCTACACATATGACACTTAACTATCCACAAGCGATGAGGCAAATCCAATCAGTTCCCGGGCGCGCGAGGCCGTTGGCGCCTCTGCCGCCATCCTTGCGCCCGCAGTGGACGGGGTGAGGAAAACCCAAGCTCCATCAGGCAATTCGAGCCTCAGCCCACCTGCGTGCGACACGCTCACCGGCTCCTCGCCCAGCACTTCGGGGGGATTCATCCCCGGAAGAAGATTGCGCAGGCGCTGCGCCGCTCCAAAGTCGAGGTTCACCTTCCCTACCGCATACTCCATGTTGCCGATCTCGTCCTCACACTGGTGCACCAAATCTCGCACGCTGTCGGAAGACCCTGCGATGAGCTCAAGCAACATGGCGGCACCCAAAATGCCGTCGCGCTGATACGCAAAGGCGGGGACGCTGATGCAGCCACTCTCGTCTGTGGCCAGAAGCACGTCGCCTTCCGCGTACTCTCTATATATAGATTCGGATCCACGAGGGACCATCGTGAAGTCGAGGTCGAAGCGCTCGGCTTGCCGAGCTATGCGCGCCGACGTGGCCTGTGTGGCCACGACCCTGCCGCGCAAGCCACGCTGACGCACCAGGTGTTCGAGCACGAGAGGCGCCAGATCATGCGGCGAGACAAGCCTTCCGGCATCGTCAATCACGCCAAAGCGGTCGCAATCCCCATCAAAGGCAAAGCCCAGGCTAGCCTTGTGCTCGATGACGGCGCGCTCGCAGTCGTCAACCCACGGCTCGTGCACGTCGGGGTGAAGGCCCCTGAAGTCGGAGTGTGGCGTACCGTGTACTTCAATTACCTCGCACCCCATCCGCTTAAACAGCTCGGCAATGTAGCCGCAGCCTGCCCCATACATCGGGTCAACCACCACACGCAGCCCAGCGCTGGCAATGAGGCTGCAGTCCGCCTGCTCCTCGATAGCCCTTAGGTACGGTGTCACAAAGTCGTCGTAGGTGACCTCGCCGCGAAGGTCGGTTGATTCGGCCGCGATGGCCTGGTCCACTGACGAAGCGAACATCGAGCTCATGGGACCGCCGTCGTCCTGGCGCACAAGGATGCCCCCGTATTCGTGAGGCATGCGCGAAGCAGTCAGCATGACACCAGCTATGCAGAGCGGGTCTTGCGCCACCGCCCAGGAAAGCGCAGGGGTGGGGCACACGCGGTCACTCACGACCGCGCGCATCCCATGGGCAGCCAGCACCTGGCCGACCACGACCGCCAGGCGCTTTGAGTCGCGCCTGGTGTCGTAGCCGACCAGAACCGTATATCCCTCGTTGCGCGGCGCCCACGTCCTACCTAGCGCGTCGGCAATGCGGACGACGTTCTCCTCGTTGAAGCCGTCATCGATGCGCGCACGCCAGCCGTTGGCGCCAAAGCGGATGTCGTACATAGTTAGTCGAGAAGGCCCTTGATTGCGTCGCCCAGCTCCTCGAGGAATGCCGAGCGGAAACGATCGTCGGCAAGCGCCATGCGGGCGTTTGTTGCTGCCCATGCGGCAGGAGTGCCCGTGTCGCAGCCCTCGTTGGGGTCAACGACCAGCGCATACATCTCTTCGGTCTCGAGCAGGCGCTCCATGGCGTCGGTCAGCTGAATCTCGCCGCCAGCGCCGGCACCCTGCGTGGCCAGCAGGTCCATGATGGCCGGCGACAGCAGGTAGCGGCCAACGATAAACAGGTGCGACGGTGCCTCCTCGGGCGCGGGCTTCTCAACGAGGCCGCTGATCTTCCACACGGCGCCCTCTTCCTCACCGGTGGCCTCGCAACCAGGCAGCGAGCCCACGCACTCGCCCGCGATGATGCCGTAGCGGCTCACCTGGTCGGCCGGTACGGGAGCAACGGCGATGACCGAGGCGTTGCCGTGCTCCTTGGAGACGCGCGCCATGTTGACGCACATCTGGCGATCGGGCACGAAGTAGTCGCCCAGCAGGATGAAGAAGGGCTCGTCGCCCACCTCCTCGGCGGCGCAGTGCACGGCGTGGCCAAGACCCAGGGGCTCATCCTGATAGACGAAGGAGACGGGCAGCGTCGAAGCGGTATGCACGGCGTCGGCCAGTGCGTCCTTGCCGCTGTCGTGCAGCATGGCCTCAAAGCCCTCATCCACGCTGAAGTAGCGCTCCATCTCGGGCTTTGCGTGCGAGTTGACGATGACCACGCCATCGACGCCCTCGGGCTCGAGCGCCTCCTCAACTACATACTGGATAACCGGCTTGTCGAGCACGGGCAGAAGCTCCTTAGCAGAGCACTTGGTAGCCGGAAGGAAACGAGTGCCCAGACCAGCAGCCGGAATAATCGCTTTCATGAATTGACCTCCATAGGGTTGGTTCGAAGCGTACACATCATAAAAAGGATACCCATCGTCGCGTGTGGCGCGGCAGGCCTTCCCGCGGATGGTATTGCTGCACCGAGACAAGACAGGTTTGCCACAAACCCACCACTATTCCAAAGGGTGTTCAGCGCTAACACGCGCGACAAAGCCTGGCTCATATCAAAGGGGCGATACCCTTTTGAAACTGTGAGCAACTGCGAGGTTGATGCACGCCCCGTTTCAAAAGGGTGTCGCCCCTTTGAAATGCCCCTCGTGCACGCCAGGTTTGGCTAGTCGACCGAGATGCCCTGCTTCTCCAAGTACGCGCACCAACGCTTCATGGTGTCGGCAGAAAGGGCATGCTCCATCAGGCAGGCTTCGTCGTCGGCAGTCTGCTCGTCTACGCCCAAACCCTTCACTAGGAACTGGCGAAGCGTGCGATGGCGATGCCACACATCCTTGCCGTACTCACGCCCTTCCTTGGTAAGCGTCACGCGCCCATAGCGCGTCTGCTCAACCATCCCATGCTCCTTGAGCGTGGCGATTGCCTTGTTGACAGACGCCTTGGAAACCTCGAGCTGCTCGGCCACGTCAACAGACCTGATGCCCGTTTCGAAGGCATCCTGCTCGTCCATGATGCGATAGATCGACTCAAGATAGTCTTCACTAGCCATGCTGAGGCTGTTTGGTCCGTGCGTCTCGGTTTTGGGCATAGTGGCACACCTTTTGTACGAATTACCTAGTGAGTGAAGTGTCACCCAAAGATGTCTGTGGTGCAAGCATACGCTCGCCTAACGCGCGTCACTGCTCGCTAGGAGCAACATCTGTAACATCATGCGGGTACATACGCTACCCCGCGCTATGAGTTAGAGAATGGGCTGATCGTCCACCTCGGCGCGCTCCACGTGGGCGCCCAGCGCCTGCAGCTTCTCGACGAAGCGCTCGTAGCCGCGATCGATGTGGTAGATGTCAGACACCACCGTGATCCCGTCGGCCACAAGGCCAGCCATAACAAGGGCAGCGCCTCCGCGCAGGTCGGGCGACTTGACTTCCGCGCCCGAGAAGCCCGGCACACCGTGCACGATGGCATGATGGCCCTCGATGCGAATGTCGGCTCCCATGCGCTGCAGCTCGCTGGCAAACATGAAGCGGTTCTCAAAGACGTTCTCGGTAATGACGCACGACTTGTCACCCAGCGCCAGCAGGCACATGGTCTGAGCCTGCATGTCGGTGGGGAATCCCGGGAAGGGCAGCGTCTGGATGTCTACCGAGGCAATGGGGCGCTCGCGCCACACGCGCACGCCGCGCTCCATGCGCTCGATGGAGATGCCCATCTGCTCGTACTTGCGCAGCACCAGGCCAAGGTGTGCTGGATCGAAGCCCATGACGTCAACCGGCTGGCCCACAAGGCCTGCCGTGGCAATGAAGGTACCGGCTTCGATGCGGTCGCCCACCACCTCGTGCGTCACGGGATGAAGCTCGCTTACGCCCTCGATCTCGATGACCGGAGAGCCGGCGCCGCGCACCTTCGCACCCATCTCGTTCAGAAGGTTGGCAAGGTCGACAATCTCGGGTTCGCGAGCGGCGTTGTCGATAACGGTGAGGCCCTTTGCGTGCACCGAGGCCATCATGAGGTTCTCGGTGGCGCCGACGCTGGCAAAGTCGAGCGTTACGGTGGTGCCCACAAGCCCGTTCGGCGCGGTTGCGTTGATGTCGCCGTGGTCGAGGTCGAACTCGACGCCCAAGGCCTGAAGGCCCAGGATGTGCATGTCAATCTTGCGGGCGCCGATGTTGCAGCCGCCCGGCATGGCAACGGTGGCCTGGCCAAAGCGTGCAAGCAGCGGGCCCAATACGGCCGTCGAGGCGCGCATCTGCGCCACCAGCTGATACGGGGTGACCCAACTGTCAACCGTGGAGGTGTCGATGCGCAGCGTATGCTCGTCGACAACCGTTATGTGCGCGCCCAGGCGCTTGAGGACCTTGCCCATCACGTGCACGTCGGCAATGTTGGGCACGTTGGTGAGCGTGTTCACACCCGGTGCGAGGATCGTGGCTGCCATGAGCTTGAGTGCGGAGTTCTTGGCTCCCTCAACGGTCACGACTCCTTCTACGGTGTGGCCACCCTCGATGCGAATGACGTCCAACTCGATCCTCCGATGTGTCAGGCAAACGGCCCTGCTTTTGGCCCTTTGCGAAGTGCGCCCCTTGCGGGGCACACTTGGTGGTTCCTATGCTTGGGTGCGCGGCCTTATCGGCCTTGGCGCACCTACTCGTTGGTGGCATGCTGCAGAAGCAGGTCACACCACGCAATCTTGTTCTCATAGTATGCACGACGGCCATCGCCTTCGGGCAGTGCGTCACGCGAGGCCACAGCCTTATCACGAGTCGCATTCACCACATCCGGCTCAATGTCGTCGGCACGACGGGCATGGTCGGCCAAAATGATGACCTGGTCGGGCGTAATCTCGGCATAGCCTCCCGAGACAATGACGCTCACGGTCTCGCCACCAGCCTCCGGCAGCCTGTGCAGGCGCACCATACCGTTACCCAGCGCACAGATGAGCGGAGAGTGGCCGGGCCATACGCCCAGCTCGCCGGTGGGCGTCACCAGCACCATGCTGGCGACGTCTCCCTCGTAGAGCAGGCGGTCTGGCCTTACGAACTGGCAGGTAATCTTGCCCATAGCTGCGCCTACTTCGCTTCTGCGGACTTCATGGCCGCGGCGCGAGCGCGCACGTCGTCGATGGTGCCCGCGTAACGGAAGGCCTGCTCGGGCAGGTCGTCGCATTCGCCGTCAACGATGGCGGCAAACGAGCGGACGGTGTCCTCGACGCGCACATAGGCACCGGGGTTGCCCGTGAACTTCTCGGCCACGTGGAACGACTGCGAGAGGAACTGCTGCACCTTGCGGGCACGTGCCACCACAAGCTGCTGCTCCTCGGACAGCTCGTCCATACCCAGAATGGCAATGATGTCCTGCAGGTCGGAGTACTGCTGCAGAATCTCCTGCGTCTTCTGGGCCACGCGGTAGTGCTCCTCGCCCACGATTTCGGGGTCGAGAGCGCCCGACGAGCTGGCCAGCGGGTCAACGGCCGGGTAGATGCCCAGCTCGGTGATGGCACGCGACAGAACCGTCGTGGCGTCGAGGTGGGTGAAGGTCGTGGCAGGCGCCGGGTCGGTCAGGTCGTCGGCGGGGACGTAGACAGCCTGGACCGAGGTGATGGAACCCTCACGCGTCGAGGTGATGCGCTCCTGCAGGTCGCCCATCTCGGTTGCCAGCGTGGGCTGGTAGCCTACTGCGGACGGCATGCGGCCCAGCAGCGCCGAAACCTCAGAACCCGCCTGCGAGAAGCGGAAGATGT
The DNA here is from genome assembly GCA_902766835.1 of uncultured Coriobacteriaceae bacterium. Lineage (GTDB taxonomy): Bacteria > Actinomycetota > Coriobacteriia > Coriobacteriales > Atopobiaceae > UBA1367. The sequence continues at coordinate 5,805 of CACXFC010000126.1, forward strand.
TGTCGATGAACAGCAGCACGTCCTGACCCTGGTCTCGGAAGTACTCTGCGGTGGTCAGGCCGGCCAGACCCACGCGCAGACGCGCTCCTGGCGGCTCGTTCATCTGGCCGTATACCAGACAAGTCTTGTTGATGACGCCAGACTCGGACATCTCAAGATAGAGGTCGGTGCCCTCGCGCGTGCGCTCGCCTACGCCCGTGAAGACCGACGTGCCGCCGTGCTCCTGGGCCAGGTTGTTGATGAGCTCCTGGATGAGCACCGTCTTGCCCACGCCGGCGCCGCCAAACAGGCCGGTCTTGCCGCCGCGGACATAGGGCTCCAGCAGGTCGATGGCCTTGATGCCCGTCTCGAAGATCTCGGTCTGGGTGGTAAGGTCCTCGAACGGGGGCGCCGGATGGTGAATGGGATAGAACTGCACGTTCTCGGGCATGCCCTTTCCGTCAACCGGCTCGCCCATGACGTTCCACACGCGGCCCAGCGTCGCCTGGCCCACCGGCATCATCATGGGGGCGCCGGTGTCGGTGACCTTCAGCCCGCGCTGCAGGCCGTCAGTCGAAGACATGGCAACCGTGCGCACGATGTTGCCCGGGAGCTGCGACTCTACCTCGAGGACCGTGTTGACGTGCCCGACGGGCGTGTCGACATCGACCTTAAGGGCCGAGTAGATTGCAGGAACCATATCGTCGAAGCGTACGTCGACAACGGGGCCGACGATACGGACGATGGTGCCCGTACCAGCGCTCTTCTTGAGCAGCTTCATGGCTGCGCGCTCAAGCACAGCCTTGTCGTCACTCAGCGGTGTGGTCATTCTTTGTCCTCCAATGCGGACGCACCACCGATGATCTCGTTGAGCTCGGTGGTGATCGAACCTTGCCGCTCGCGGTTATACGTGCGGCTCAGCGATGCAATGACTTCCTTGGCGTTGTCGGTGGCCGACTGCATCGCGCGACGGCGTGCACCGTGCTCGGCAGCTGCGGAGTCGAGCAACGCATGATAGATGACCGTCCTGATATAGGCAGGCATGAGGTAACCGAGCACCTCGCGAGCCGACGGCTCGAACTCGAACTCGGTGTAGCGCTCATGCTCGACGGTCGTAACCGCCTCGTCGGTACGAGGCTTGTTGGGCAGCGTCAGCTCATCAGAGGTGAGGGGCAGCAGCTGCTCGACAACCTGCTCTTGGTCGACACGGTTGCGGGCGTGGCTGTAGTAGATGACCACGCGGTCGATGTCGCCGTCGGCATAGCCGTCCATGAGGTAGGAGGCAATGCGGTCGGCCTCGTCCATCGTCGGCTCGCTCGACATGTCCGTAAAGGACATGACCGGCGTCACCCCGCGGTACGTGAAGTACTCGGTGGGCTTCTTGCCGCAGGTAATCAGCTCGGAGCTGATGCCCTGCGCGGCAAGTTCTGCCATCTCGTGCTGCACCATGCGCTGCGGGACGATGTTGAAGCCACCCGCCATGCCACGATCGGACGCAATGAGGATGAACAGCACGTTGTGGACCTCTTTGCGCGGCTGCAGGAGGGGCTGGGTGGCATCAAAGCCCACGCCCGTCACATTTGCCAGCATGCGCGTGATGGCGTCCTTGTACGGTTCCGCCTCTTTCGCCCGGTCCAGAGCCCTGCGGATCTTTGCCGTGGAGATCATCTCCATCGTGCGCGTGACCTGCATGGTGCTCTTGACCGAGTCGATGCGTCCCTTTATTTCGCGAAGGTTGGCC
>CACXFC010000127.1 GCA_902766835.1 uncultured Coriobacteriaceae bacterium
CCGATTCTGGTGCACGGTGGCAATTAAGGGACACGCCCTTTTTTGCCCCGCGGGGCAAAAAAGGGCGTGTCCCTTAATTGCCACTTCATACTTGATCAATTGGCTTGCTCGTCCCTGTTGCACACGCGAGGTCCCTCCCTGATTCTGGTCGCCTTATGCCTTCTTGTTGGCATGGCTTTCTTGCAGGGGCTTTGCAGCTTGTGGAACAAGAGCGATAAACTGAGTTGCTTAGCCTGCAACCTTTGAGGAAGTGTCCATGTTCATAGACCGCGTTTCGCAGCAGCTGATGGCTGCTCCAGACCTTGCCCCGCTCCTCCACGAGCTGCGCGAGGGGTCCGATGCCACGCTTTCGGTAGGCCAGTCGGCACGTCCGCTGGTGGTGGCCGCGCTTTGGGCATCCGACCCGCGCCCGTGCTTGCTGGTGGTATCGGGCGAGGAGGCGGCCGACCGTGCCGGGCACGCGCTGGCAGCCTGGCTGGGCCAGGAGCGTGTGGCGCGCTATCCCGAGCGGCGTGACTGGCCTTGGTCTGAGCGCGCTGCCGACGATGCCGTCATCGGCGCGCGCTGCAATGCGGTGGCGCGCCTTGCCGCCGGCGAGCCCTGCGTGGTCGTTGCCAGCGCCCGCTCGCTCTTGCGCCGCGTGCCGCCCGTGGGATCCGGCTATTTTGCGGCCAGCACCTTTGTCGTCGGCGACGAGGTCGACTTCGCCGACGTAGGCCTGCTGCTGGTGGGAATGGGCTATGTTGAGGTGGGCGCCTCCTCCGAGGTGGACGTGCCGGGAACGTTCCATGTGCACGGCGACACGGTGGACGTCTACCCCTCGCAGGCAACTTCACCGGTGCGCATCGAGTTCTTCGGCGACGAGATCGACCGCATTCGCAGGATGGTCGCGTCCACGGGACAGACCATCGGCGAGCTGCAGGAGGTGACGGTTGCCCCTTGCCGCGAGATAGCCCTTACGGACAAGACCGTCGGCAATGCCGAGCGTGCCCTGTTCAAGGCAGCGCAGGAGAACCAGAAGACCGCCGCTGACCTTGAGCTCATCAAGGCCCGCGCGGCCGACCCCTCGCTCGACCGCTACCTGCCACAGCTGTATGGCGGCAGCGCCAACCCCATCGAGCATCTCTCGGCCCAGACCCTGGTGGTGCTTGCCGAGCCCCGTGCTCTGTTTGACGACTGTCAGCGCGCGAATGACGAGATTCAGGCGGCTGCCGGTGCGGCGCGCGTGCCCACCGACGGCCTGTTCACGTCACCTCGTGCGATGGACTTCGGTTCGCAGCAGCGCCTCTCGCTCTCGTCGATCTTGACGCAGGGAGGTGCGGCCACGGCCGAGCTCGAGGTGCGCCAGCCCGCCATTGCGGGCTCCGACGCAAAGCTGTTGGGGCGCGTGCGGCAGTTGCTGGGCGACGGGTGCGCGGTGGTGTTTGCGGTGCCCGACCGTGGCGCGCGCGAGCACCTTGAGCTTTCGTTCTCGGACGAGCACATCCCCTTCGTGGAGTCGCTGGGGTCTGCCCCGGAAAACGTCAGCACCAACGGCACGGTAAAGCCTCTTCCCAGAGGAACCGTCACGTTCTTCGACGCGCCGGTCCCTGCGGGCATCGTCATCCCCGCGGCGCGTCTGGCCGTGCTCTCCGTCGGTGACCTGACGGCCCGCACCGCGCGTAAGGGGCGCGGCAAGCGCGTTGACGCAACGGCGGTGACCTTCCCCTTCAAGCCCGGCGACTACGTGGTGCACGCCACGCACGGCATCGCCCTGTTCTCCGAGATCGTGCGCCAGGAGGTGGGTGGGCGCGAGCGCGACTACTTCCTCTTGGAGTATGCCGGCGGCGACAAGCTCTACGTGCCCCTCGAGCAGGTCGATCGCATCACGCGCTACATTGGTCCCGACGGCACGAGCCCGCGCCTCACGCGCCTGAACACGGCCGACTGGTCACGCGTGACCGGCAAGGCGCGCAAGAGCGCAAAGAAGCTTGCGTTCGACCTGGTTGACCTCTACACGCGCCGCTCGTCGGTTGCGGGCTACGCCTTCTCGCCCGACACGCCGGCTCAGGCCGACATGGAGGCGAGCTTCCCCTACGAGGTTACCGACGACCAGAGTCGTGCCATCGCCGACATCAAGGCCGACATGGAGGCGGCGCGCCCCATGGACCGCCTGCTCTGCGGAGACGTCGGCTTCGGCAAGACCGAGGTGGCGCTGCGCGCGGCATTCAAGTGCTGCCAGGACGCAAAGCAGGTGATGGTGCTCTGCCCGACCACGATTCTGGCCGAGCAGCACTTCCAGACCTTCTTCGAGCGTTTTGCACCGTTCGACGTGAACGTGCGCGTGCTCTCGCGCTTTGTGACGCCGGCGCAGCAGCGCCAGGCGCTGGCGGGCTTTGCCGACGGGTCGGTGCAGGTGCTCATCGGCACACACCGCCTGCTGTCTGCCGACGTCAACCCCTACGACCTGGGCCTGGTGATCATCGACGAGGAGCAGCGCTTTGGCGTGCAGCACAAAGAGCAGCTCAAGAACATGCGCGAGCAGGTTGACGTGCTCACCCTTTCGGCCACGCCCATCCCGCGTACCATGCAGATGGCCGTGAGCGGCGTGCGCGACATGTCGCTCATCCTCACGCCGCCGCCGGGACGCCTGCCGGTCAAGGTCACGGTGGGGGAGTACAACCCCGACGTGGTGAGCGACGCCATCCGCCTCGAGTTGGCGCGCAAGGGCCAGGTGTATTACGTGAGCAACCGCGTGACCACCATCGAGGACGCCGTGGAACGCGTGATTGAGGCCGCGCCGGAGGCGCGCGTGGGCGTGGCGCACGGGCAGATGAGTGCCGCGCAGGTCGAGGACGTGATGCTGCAGTTCTCGGCGCACGAGATTGACGTGCTGGTGGCAACGACCATCATCGAGAGCGGCATCGACAATCCGCACACCAACACGCTCATCATCGAGGACTCCCAGCGCCTGGGCCTGGCGCAGCTCTATCAGCTCAAGGGGCGCGTGGGCCGAGGGCGCCTGCAGGCGTATGCGTACTTCATGTTCCCCGGCGAGCTGCCGCTGACGCCCGAGGCAACCGACCGCCTCATTGCGCTGGGCGAGTTCCAAGACCTGGGAAGCGGCATGCGCATTGCCATGCGCGACCTAGAGATCCGCGGCGCTGGCTCGCTGATGGGCGCCGAGCAGCACGGCAACCTGAGCGGAGTGGGCTTCGACCTGTTCACGCAGATGCTTGGGCAGGCCGTGGCCGAGGCGCGTGGCGAGACGGGCGACGTGGAGGTGCCCGAGGTGACCATCAACCTCCAGGCCGACTTCTACCTGGCCGAGGAGTACCTGCCCGATGTGGACAAGCGCGTGCTGGCGTACCGGCGCCTGGCCGGGGCTACCGAGCTGGCTGACGTGGACGCACTGCAGATGGAGCTGGAAGATCGCTATGGGGCGCTTCCGCTTGCGGGAAGGAACCTCTTCGACCGCGCGCGCATTCGCATCCGCGCAGGCAGGCTGGGTTGTACGACCGTGTCGCTTACGGGCGGGCGTCTGGTGTACCAGGGGCTGAAGGTGCCCAAGAGCCTGGTGCCCAAGCTCAAGGCAAAGCGGGCGCTGATCCTGCCCAAGTCGCAGACGCTCAAGTACCCGTTCTACACGGGGCGCGAGGAGGTCATGCCGGCGGCGCTTGGCGTGTTGGAAGAGATTGGCGGAGATGACGAGGAGTAGGCGGGAGGTCCTGCTATGACCGATATGAGTATTCGGGCGCTGGCAGCGCAGGTGGATGCGGAGACGTTGGAGCGCACGGGGGCTCCGGGCGCGCACCCTGAGTTTGATAAGCTGGTGCGTACCATCTGGCGACTTCGCCAGCCCGACGGGTGCCCCTGGGACAAGGTGCAGACGCACGAGAGCATCACCAAGAACATGGTGGAGGAGGCCTACGAGGCGGTTGAGGCCATTGCGCAGGGCGACGTGGCGCATCTGCGCGAGGAGCTGGGCGACGTGCTCGAACAGGTGCTGCTGCATGCGCAGATTGCGCAGGACGACGCAGAGTTTTCCATCGATGACGTATGCCGGGAGCTCAACGAGAAGCTCGTGCGGCGCCACCCGCACGTCTTTGGAGACGCTGCGGCCGTAGGCGCGGTGGATTCTGCCGGCCAGGTGCTCGACATCTGGGATGACGTGAAGAAGGCCGAGCGCGAGGCTGCCGGCGAGGGGGCGCGACAGCCGGGCCTGCTCGATTCGGTGCCGGTGTCGCTGCCCGCGCTGATGCAGTGCCAGAAGATCAGCAAGCGCGCGGCCAAGGCGGGCTTTGAATGGGAGAGCGTTGCCGACGTTTGGGACCAGGTGGCAAGCGAACGTGCCGAGTTTGAGGCTGAGGAGCGAGGCAGCGCCGCTGCAGCCGAGGAGTTTGGCGACATCCTGTTCGCCCTGGTAAACGTCGCGCGGCACGAGGGAATAGACGCCGAGGAGGCACTGGCGGCATCCAACCGCAAGTTCCGGCGTCGCTGGGCTGCCATGGAAAAGTTGGCGAACGTTGAGGGAAAGCAGATCGAGCAGTACTCTACGGCCGAGCTGAACGAGCTGTGGGGGCGCGTGAAGAGTCGCGAGCGCTGAGGTGCGGGAAGGGGCACGCCCCCGGCGCACTTTGATTGCTCTCCGTCGCAAGCGTATGCGACGGTGCTTACTTGCACGCCTGTTTCATGCGCCAAAACTACACACGGTTCGTCTCTGGGAACACATATTGTGGTTCCGCGGAAACTAATACACCAGATATAGGTTTAGAGGTGAACCGTGTGTAGTTTGCGGTCGGAGAGATGGCAGTACCGGAAAGGCGTGGAGCTGCGGGGATGCAATCTTCCCCGAGCCGTTCGGTAAGAACTTCGATTCGCCGCAACGATTTCAGCTCTCCGGTGGCTGAGGCGTGTTATAAATATAAGAACCGGATTCGTCCGGTAGTGCCAAGACAGACCTCAAACAAAGCAGTGGCATGGACTCTCGCGAAAACAACATCCAGTTTCGCTCTGTCCCCCTCATCCAGCGGGGTGATATGACGCGCTTCGGTATGGCTTCGCCTGCCGAGCGGGTGGATGCCACCCAGCGTCGCCGCACCCCTGTTGAACGCGAGGACTGGTCCGATGCGCTTGAGATGCCCTCGTTCCATGATGAGCCGCGTCGCAAGAGGCGCTCGTCCGATGAGGTGCGCGGGTCTGGCACAACGCGCCGCCGCTCCCGTCTTGGGGCCAATGCCACACCGGATTTCGGCGCAAGCAGGCTCCCCGCCGGGCAGCACGTGAGCGCTCACATGGGCGAGTCGGGCGTTGTGAGCGTAAGCCGCAGGAGCGATCGCAGGGGAGAACCCTCCCTGGCGTCCAGCGCGCCTGCCACGTCCCGTCGCAGTGGCCTGCGGCTTGCCGACGTGTCGCGCGATGATATGCGGCCGGAGCCTACGCGCTCCCTGCGCGACAATCGGCGCAACATGGCGTATCTGGAGAGCTACGAGGACGATTACGAAGACGACTACGAGGACGATGCTCCCTCTGTCTTTGCGCAGCGTCGCAATGCGGTGCTCGAGGGTGCCGCAGCCATACCGCAGGCGGTGGCATCGGGAGCCCTCGGCCTGTTCTCGCGCGTGCGCCCCGGAGGCCTTGCGGTGCTCGTGGTGGCAGCGCTTACGGTGATCATGCTGTACGGCCCTGCCCGCGACCTGTACGTTACCAGCCGCAAGCTTGAGGAGCTGCAGACAACCTACGAGGAGCTGCTTGCCGAGAACGAGCAGATCAAGGGCGAGCTCGAGCTTTTGCAGACGCGCGAAGGTATCGAGAACGAGGCCCGTGCTCGCGGCTTTGTGGAGCCTGGCGAAGTGAAGGTACAGGTCAACGGCCTTCCCGAAGAAGAGGCCTTCGATGGGGGAGCGGCTGCTGTGGCCGAGCCCGAGTACGTGGACAATCGCGCGTGGTACGTGCGCATCTTCGACACACTGTTTGCCTACGAACCGGAGGGGTAATGGGACGTGTTGGCTGCATAGATATCGGAACGGTCACGTGCCGACTGGCGGTGGCCGACGTAAGCGATGGGCGCGTGCAGCGCCTGCACAAGCGCTCGACCATCGTGGATCTTGGAGAGAACCTCACCACAACGGGCAACATCTGCGACGCCGCGCGCGAACGCCTGCTTACCTGCATTGACGGGTACCTTGCCGAAGCTCGGGCGATGGAGGTTCCCGTCATCTGCTGCACGCTTACCAGCGCGGCCCGCGACGCGGAGAACTCCGACGAGCTTCTGGCAGACCTCGCCGACCGCGGGCTTGATGCGCAGGTCATTCCTGGTGTGGTGGAGGGAAGCCTGACCCTTCTGGGTGTGTGCCAAGACTTTCCGGGCCAGCTGGTGCTGGTGGCTGACAACGGCGGCGGCTCAACCGAGTTGGCGCTGGGCCGGTTGACCGAAGATGGCCTGGATGCTCGCGCCATCCGTTCGGTTGACGTGGGATGCCGCCGCATAACCGAGCGCTTCCTCTCTGCGGGTGATCCTCCCAGTGAGGAAGACCTGCAGGCAGCGCATGCGTTTGCCGCCGAGCCGTTCGAAGCCACCGTGCGCGACTTGGGCCTGCGCGAGGCAGGTGCCGAGCGTCTGGTGGTGACGGGTGGCACGGTGACGAGCCTGGTGGCCATCGACGCGCGCCTTGTGCCGTACGACTCGAAATATGTGCACCTCAACGAGCTGTCGCGCGCAAAGGTGGAGGGGCTAGAGACGCTTCTTTCCAAGCTGACGGTTGCTCAGCGAGCCGGTCTGCCGGGGCTGCAGCCCAAGCGTGCCCGCGTGATTCTGGGCGGGGCGGTTGCCGTGTCTGAGCTCATGCGCGCCACGGGCTTCGACAGTATTACCGTGAGCGAGAGCGACCTGCTCTTTGGTCTTGCGCTCACCGTGGATGCCGTGTGCTCCCAGCGCCCTTCGCCCGTCTTGTGGGAACCGAAGCTTTCTGCGCTGGTATAGTTAGACACACACATGTGGCGAGAGGCATGCCTCGAGCTGCATCCATTTGGGGGCGTGGCGGAATTGGCAGACGCAGGGGACTTAAAATCCTCCGCCGAAAGGCTTGCGGGTTCGAACCCCGCCGCCCCTACCAGCAGTTTTAACGGGTGGCGCCCAGGCGTCACCCGTTTTGTTTGCCCTCTTCGTAACCCGATTTCGAGCGGCAATTAAGGGACACGCCCCTTTTTGCCCCGCGGGGCAAAAAAGGGCGCGTCCCTTAGTTTCCTATCCAACGCGCACAGGGTATGTCCAGTGCGCGTTTGCTTCCTACCCCAAGACCTCCGTTGCGATGTGTGCGCTCTCGTTGGCGTCCTTTGCGTAGTAGTCGGCACCGACCATCTGCGCGTATTCGGGATTGAGCACGGCCCCGCCCACCATGACCTTGCACCAGGGCGCCTGCTCGTGCAGCAGCTCGATGGTCTCGCTCATGGCAGGCACGGTGGTGGTCATGAGTGCCGAGAGGCCGGCCAGCTCAACATGCTGCTCAACCACGCAATCCGCAACCACCTGCGGGTCAACATCACGCCCAAGGTCGATGACGTCGTAGCCATAGTTCTCCAGCAGCATACGCACGATGTTCTTGCCAATGTCGTGGATGTCGCCCTTCACTGTTGCCAGAACGATCTTGCCCTTGCTGGGCACATCGGAGGTGTCGGCGGCATCCCTAAGTACCGAGAAGCCGGCCTTTGCCGCCTCAGCTGAGGCCATGAGCTGCGGCAGGAAGAAGGTGCCCTTCTCGAAGCGCGCACCAACCTCATCGAGCGCGGGTATGAGCACCTCGTTGATGACATACATGGCATCGTGGGCAGGATCGGTGTCAGCCAGAATCACGCGTACGGCTTCGGGCACGGGGTCCTTGCGGCCCGCAAGCACGAGCTCATGCACATGCCCTTCGGGCGTGGCATCCGTGCTGGCAGGCGTGCTGGCAGCCGCCTTTGCAGGCGCGCTTCCCGCCGAAGGGGCCTTGCCCATGCCAGAGGCAATCTCCTGCAAGGTGCCGGCTATGGAGGCAAGGGCGGCGCTAATGCCCTCAGAGCTGCTTGTGTCGTAGGTAACACCGGATGGCGCGCCCGACGGCGTGTCCTTGCGTCCGGCATAGGCGGCCACATAGTCCTGGGCGCTCTCGTCCTCGCCCGACAGCACGCGCCAGGAGTTGACCACGTCCATCAGGCGCTCGCTCATGGGGTTGACGATGGCCAGGTCGAGGCCTGCGGCAAAGGCCGCTGCCAGGAAGGTCGCATTGACCAGCGGACGGAAGGGCAGCCCAAAGCTGATGTTGGATACTCCCAGCACGCAGCGCACGCCGGGCAACTCGCGCTTTACGAGCGCGATGCCGTCGAGAATGGCGCGCGGGGCGCTCTGGTCGGTGGAGGCTGCCATGGCAAGGCAGTCGATGGCAATGTCTTGCCGGGGAATGCCCAGCTCATCGCATGCGTCCACAATGCGCTGCGCCACATCAAGGCGTCCCTGCGCCGTGGTGGGGATGCCCTCCTCGTCGAGGGTGAGGCCCACGATGGCGCAGCCGTAGTGCTTGGCAATGGGCAACACCGTCTCAAGCGACTCGCGCTTTCCGTTCACCGAGTTGATGATGGGCTTGCCGGGGTACAGCCGCACGGCATCCTCGATGGCAAGGGGGTCCGTGGAGTCAATCTGCAGCGGGAGCGTGGTGACTCCCTGCAGCTCGCTCACAAGGCGCACCAGGGTTGCGCGCTCGTCAATCTCGGGCAGGCCTGCGTTGACGTCCAGAATCTGCGCACCTGCCCTCGTCTGGTTGATGGCCTCGCCCAGCACATAGTCGTGGTTGCCCGAGCGCAGTGCCTGCTTGAGGAGCTTCTTGCCCGTGGGGTTGATGCGCTCGCCAATGACGCCCACGTGCCCAGCCGGAATGGCGGTGAGGTGCTGGGCACTCGTGACGGCAAAGTCCGTGCTGATGGTGCGTGGGGCGGGCGTGCGACCCTCTAGCAGCGCACGCTCCCCGGCAATGAAGGCGGGGGAGGTGCCGCAGCAACCACCGATGACAGTGACGCCGGCGTCGAGCATGTCGGCCACGGCCTCGCAGTACTCCTCCGGCTCAATGGAGTAGAGGGTTCGTCCGTCCTCAACGTGCGGAAGCCCCGCGTTGGCCTGCACCATAACCGGGCAGCTGGCCCACGGGAGCATGCGCTTGACGAGCGGAGCCACGTCGGAGGGTCCAAGCGAGCAGTTGATGCCCACCACGTCAGCGCCCAGCGAGCTGAGGGTAACGGCAGCCACCTCAGGCGTGGTGCCCAGGAAGGTGCGGCCGTCCTCGTCGAAGGTCATGGTGACAAATACCGGAAGGTCCGAGTTCTCCTTTGCCGCCAGCAGGGCCGCCTTGGCCTCGGCGATGTCGGCCATGGTCTCGATGATGAACAGGTCAGCGCCAGCAGCGTGGGCGGCGCGAACCTGCTCGGCAAACAGCTCGTAGGCTTCATCGAACGAAAGCGTGCCCATGGGTTCGAGCAGTGCGCCGGTGGGGCCAATGTCTGCCGCAACGTAGCGAGCGCCCGATGCGCGGGCGCAGGTGATGGCAGCGGAGAAGATCTGTTCGACGGTGGCTGCATCTCCCAGCTTCGTGCGGTTTGCGCCAAAGGTGTTGGTGGTCACAACCTGCGAGCCCGCCTCGACGTAGGCGGCGTGTATCTCGGTGATCTCGGCGGGGTTGGTGAGGCAGAGCAGTTCGGGAATCTCGCCTGCGGCAAGGCCGCGTGCCTGCAGCTGCGTGCCCATGGCGCCGTCGAACAGGAGGAAATCTGTGCCTGCAAGGACGCGCGCGAGGTGTTCGTCGCGCGTGCGCGGCGTGCGTGCTGCCTGATGGCCAAGGGGAGTGGCGGGCGTTTGCGTTGGGTTATCCACGGCAGGTCCTTCCGGTTGTGCGGATGGAGCAGAACTCAGCAAGTGAGCATATGGAACAGGACGACTCGAGCCCCGGCTGGGGCGTGGGGTGTATTCCTACGATAGCGGTAACGCTCTTCGTTGGCACCATGAGATGAGATGGGGTCAGGGTTATGCCCAGCTGGCGCGTGGCGTCAAGCGAGGCAAGCAGCATCGGCTGCACCGACAGTGGCAGGTCGCCGTAGCCTGGCGAGAAGCGCCAGCTGGTGAAGGCTCCTTGCTCGGCCGCATAGGCGCGTACATGCGCATTCGCTGCGTCTGCGGTCTTCTCGATGAGCGCGGTTGCCACCGCGTCGAATATGACCTGCTCGAGGGCGTCGGTCAGCGACAGGCGGCGAAGCTCGCGGTCGATGTCGGCTCCCAGGGTTGCGGCAAACAGCACCACCTCATGGGCGCTTGCCAGATGCTGCGTGATGTCATGGCCGGTGAGGCGCAGTGCGCAACCTGTCAGTACGACCGCGTCCGGACCAATCTCCTCGACTGCGAAGCTTGCCATGGTTGCGCGTGGCCGGGCCATATACAGGCAGCGTTGGGTGACGGCCTCGATGCGCTCGTCGAGCTCAGCCGACAGGCTCTGGCCGGAATGGCCAAGATAGCGCAGCACCTCGCTGCGGTTGACCGAGGTGATCTGGTATGACTCTCGTGCTATGCGCAGCCCGACACCCATTGTGTCTAGGCAGAGAGGTATCCGCTGGCCACAAGGGCATCGTGGGTTGCGCGGCCAATCTGCGGACGGTTCATGCTGTAGATGTGGATGCCGTCGACGCCGTTGTTGCCAAGGTCAACGACCTGCTCGCACGCGTACTCGATACCGGCCCTCTGCTGTGCCAGCGGGTCGTCTCCGGCGGCAACGAGGCGCTTCACGACCTTTGCGGGAATGGAGGCCCCGCAGTTGAAGGTCATGCGTTGCAGCTGCGACACGCTGGTGAAGGGCATGATGCCGCAGACGATGGGAACCTTGATACGCTTGCGGTCGCACAGCTCGCGGAAGTGGTAGAAGTCTTCGTTGTCGAAGAACAGCTGCGTCACCAGGAAGTCTGCTCCGGCGTCAACCTTGCGCTTGAGGTTGTCGAGGTCCTGACTGATGGACTCGCACTCAACGTGTCCCTCGGGATAGCAGGCACCGCCCACGCAGAACCCCTCGTCCTTGAGGTAGGGAATCAGGTCGGATGCGTAGGTGAAGTCGATGGCCTCGCGTCCGGGCGCTCGGTCTCCGCGCAGCGCGAGGACGTTCTCGATGCCTGCGGACTGGAGGCGCCTGGTGTAGGCATCCACGTCGGCACGGCTTGACCCCAGGCAGGTGAGGTGGGCGAGGGCCGTGGTGCCTACGCTGCGCTCGATGCGCCGCCCAATGTCTGCCGTGCGCTCCGAGTTGCCCGAACCACCGGCAGAGAACGTCACGCTGATCCAGTCGGGCTGATTGGCACAGAGCTCCTTGGCAATGTCCTCGGCTTGCTCGACCGACAGGTCACCTTTGGGAGGGAAGATCTCGAACGAAAACGACTGGCGCTGGGCAAGGATGTCGCTGATTCTCATGCCGATCCCCTTTCGTGAGGTTCTGGCTCATGTTAGCGGCTTTGTGTTTCGCATACGTGAAGGATAAGAGCTGGTCAGGGGTTCCGTTGTGTTGTGACGTACGGGGCAACGGGCGCCTTCCTGCCGCTAGTACAGGGGTAGCTCTCCTGTGATGGGGTCAATCTGGTCTGCGCGCAAGGGCTCAAAGGCCAGGCAGGTGAACGTCGACTCCCCATGGAACTCGGTGAGGCCCGCATCGCGTACCAGAGCACAGACAAAGCCCTGCTCACGGCCCTGAGCGGCTATGTCGAGCAAGGCGTCCTCACCGTCCACGTACACGCATACCTTGGCAACGCCAGCATCAAACCAGTCAGCCAGCGGCGTGGGCGCCATGGTGCCCTCGTCAAGGTAGACCCACGTACCTGCCTCGTTCACGCGTACCTGATCGAGGCGTCCCTCACGGGCCAGGGCCATGAGCACCGCCTCTACGCAGGCGTGCCCTGCCTGTGCGGCAATCTTTCCCTTGCGCATCTTGAGGTCGCGGCGCATGACGATCATCTGCTTTGCCTTATATGACGAAACGGCCATGAGGCCCTCCTTGTGCGTGATCCATTTGCATCTAACCAGCATAGCGCAGCTTGAGGAACAAAGGGGAAACTAAGGAGCACGGGCGTGCCAATGGGAAGCCTCCCCATTGGCACGCCTGCAAAAGTTGATGCGCGTGCGCCGTGCGGTCTTCACAGATGGCTGCTACCCTAAAGGGCGTAGTGCAAGAACCGCGAAAGAGGCGTCTATGACAGAGTGGGCTGGCCATCCCGGAGCCGACGGCTTTGTGGGAGTCTTTGACTCGGGTGTAGGCGGCGTGAGCGTGCTTCAGCATCTCGTGCGTGAGCTGCCGGGCGAGGAGTTCCATTACTTTGGGGACTCTGCCCACGCGCCCTATGGGGCGAAGACGGCTGACGAGGTTCAGTCTCTCTCGCATGAGATTGCGAGGCGCATGCTGGCCGATGGGGCAAAGGCCCTGGTCATTGCCTGCAACACCGCGACGAGCGCCGCCGCTCCCTACCTGCGCGCGCACTATCCGCAGATACCCATCATCGGCGTGGAGCCGGCTCTGAAGCCAGCTGTGCTTGCGGGTGGCTCGGGCAAGGTACTGGTGATGGCGACCGAGGTGACCCTTGCGCTTGATAAGTTCCATCGCCTTGAGGAGCAGTGGGCACAGGACGCGCAGGTTGTGACGGTTGCCTGCGGAGGCTTGGTCGAGTGCGTGGAGCGCGGCGACTTGGATGACCCCGCCCTGCATGAGGTGCTGGAGCGTTTGGTCGGCCGTTATCGCGGCGATGTTGACCGCGTGGTGCTTGGGTGCACGCACTATCCCTTTGCGCGCAAGCAGATTGCAGACGTGCTGGGCGACGTGCGCTTCTTCGATGGTGGGGAAGGGACGGCCCGGCAACTTCGGCGCATGCTCGAGAGCCACGGTCTCTTGCGGGAGGGGTACCACGGGTCGGTTTCGTTCGCATCGAGCATAGATACGCCCGAAGAGGCGGCTCTGTACCAGAGGTTCTTCAACCTTCCCTGCTAGTGGGCTTCGCGATTCTATTTGCATAGAAAAGGGTCCTCATCGCAGTAAGCGATGAGGACCCTGCATGTCGCTTGGACTCGAGCCTTACTTGGCCAGGGCCTCCTCGACGGCGACGGCGCACGCCACGGTGCAGCCGACCATCGGGTTGTTGCCCATGCCGATGAGGCCCATC
>CACXFC010000128.1 GCA_902766835.1 uncultured Coriobacteriaceae bacterium
CGTGCTGGCCCTTCCGTCCATGACCGACACCATCACCGTGGGAACCACGGGCAGCCAGGTGGTGTTCTCGTTTGGCAACACCACCTATGTGTCGCGCAAGATTGAGGGTAACTTCCCCAACTACCAGCAACTTCTACCCAAGAGCTGCAACACCACCGTCACCATCGACACGGCTGAGTTCTCGGCGGCGCTTAAGCGTGTGTCGGTCATCGCGCTGGCCAACCCCTCGGTGCGCTTCGACATCGACGCCGACGCCAAGCTCATGCGCCTCTCGGCCTCCAGTCCCGACCAGGGCGAATCCACCGAGCTGCTGCCGGTTGAGGTGACGGGCGAGAGCATGCCCATCGCACTCAACTACCACTACGTGTTTGACTGCGTCAACGCCGCGTCCGACCGCCAGGAGCTCACACTTGAGCTGCAGAGCACCATGCAGCCGGGCATCTTCAAGAGCTACGCCAAGATCAACTACCTCTACCTTCTGATGCCGGTCAGGATGTAGCGCGTGGGCCTGCGCGTTTGTAGGCTGGAGCTGCGTGACTGGCGCAACTTTGCCGAGCGGGACATAGCCTTCGGCGAGGGTATGACCATCCTGCATGGGCATAACGCCGCAGGCAAGACCAACACGGTCGAGGCGCTGCAGATGTTGACGGCTGGCATGTCGTTTCGCAAGCCCAAGCCCTCGCAGCAGGTGCGTGAGCAGGCCACCTCTGCGCGCATCGCGGCGCGCCTGGAGGGCGACGGTCGCGTGGTTGACGTCTCATGCACCATCGAGGCGTCCAAGCGCACCTTCATGCGCAATGGCAAGCGCGTGCAGGCAGGGGAGATGCCTGGCACCCTGATGAGCGTGCTGTTCAATCCCGACGACCTCTCGTTTGTGAAGCGTGGGGCGTCGTATCGTCGTGACGAGCTGGATGGCTTTGGGCGTCAGGCCAACCGTGGCTACTCAAAGGTGCTGGCAGCCTACCAGCGTGCGGTTGAGCAGCGAAATCGCCTGCTTAAGGACGAGCATCCCAACCTTGACCTGCTTGATGCCTGGGATGCGTCGGTGGCCCTTGGTGGGGCCACGCTGCTACAGTCGCGGCTACGGCTTTTTGCGCGCCTGCGCGACCAGATGATTCCCATCTATCGGCAGATCTCGCAGGGTGAGGAGCTTACCAGCAACTATGAGTGCTCGCTGGGGGAGGGTTGCGAAGAGCTCTCGCGCGACCAGCTGGCCGACCGCTTCGCCGAGCGCATGACACAGCTGCGTGCAGACGAGCTGCGCAGACAGCAGACGCTGGTAGGACCGCAGCGTGATGACATAATCTTTGCCATCAATGGTCGTGACGCGCGCGCCTACGGCAGTCAGGGGCAGCAGCGCTCCATCGTGCTTGCGTGGAAGATGGCCGAGGTGGCCTTGGCCGAGGAGGTGCTGGGTGAGAAGCCCCTACTGCTGCTTGACGACGTGATGAGCGAGCTTGACGGCAGCCGCCGCGAGGCCGCCACGCGCTTTGTGCAGGGCGGCATGCAGACGGTGGTAACCACCACCAATCTGGGGTACTTCCCTGACGAGCTCCTTGAGAGCGCTACGGTGGTGAGCTTTGACTAGACGTGCAGAACCTGTCACCTAGGGCTACCCCCATGACAGGTTGGGCCTCGGAAGGTAGCCGCCGGTGGCTGGTTTTGGCAAGACAAGAGGGTGAGCATATGCCTGAATCGATTCACGACGCGGTTGAACCGATGCATAGTGAGGCAATTCCACAGCCTGACTCGATAGAGAGCATAGGCTCACTTGTCAAGGCTGTCGTAGGACAGAGCATGGGAGGCCAGGAGCACACCCTGCGCCACGCGGTGGCTGCGTGGTTTGGCGCCAATGGCGACCGCGAGCGCGCTCACACCACGCGCGTGTTCGTGAAGGCGCCGCGGACCGGGGTGGAAGACCCCATCATCTGTGTCTATGTGGACTCCCATGCCTATGTGACCGACCTCAATGCCAACCGCGACCTCTATCTGGCGCGCCTCGCCAACTGGGGCTATCACGTGTCGGGAATCGAGTTCTCCGTAGATCGCGAGGCACGGCGCAAGGTCGTGGCCGGCCGTCAGGACACGGCTCAGCGCGCCTCTCATGAGAAGCCGCTCTCGTCCGAGCAGCAAGCCTATGTGCAGCAGCTCTTGGAAGGCGCTCCCGAGGCCCTGAGGCCAAGCATTTCTAAGGCGATAATCGCCTCCATACAAGCTACAGACCAGTTTTGAGCAAGTTTTTTGCCAGTTTGGCAAATTTCGCCCTTAGAACGTCTCAGACGCGATTTTGCACTTTGAATATCCCGTAGTTTAGCCCTTGGCCATAGGCGATACGGCCAAAAAGGCGTACACTATTCATTCCGGCGCTGTGCCGTCTCCGTGCACACCTGTGCACCAGGCGCAGCGGACCCGGCGCAGATAGCTGGTGCCAAGGGGCCAGGCTGGCGCACGCAACGATAGTTTTGAGAGGAAGCACGCGTGGCAACAAAGAAGAGCGGAAACAACTACGGCGGAAGCCAGATCAAGATCCTCGAGGGTCTCGACCCCGTGCGCAAGCGCCCGGGCATGTATATCGGCTCGACGAGCGCGTCAGGACTGCACCACCTAGTGTGGGAGGTCGTGGACAACGCGGTAGACGAGGCCATGGCCGGCTACTGCACCAAGATCAAGGTGACGGTGCACCCCGACAATTCCAGCACGGTGGAGGACAACGGCCGCGGCATTCCTGTGGAGAAGCACCCCCAGAAGCGCAACATGTCCACCCTCGAGGTGGTGCTTACCATCCTGCA
>CACXFC010000129.1 GCA_902766835.1 uncultured Coriobacteriaceae bacterium
CTGGCACTCGGTGGGCAATTAAGGGACACGCCCTTTTTTGCCCCGCGGGGCAAAAAAGGGCGTGTCCCTTAATTGCCCCTCGTATACGCATCAGCAGCCTACTCTACGGCGGGCGCCTCGCCTGTCTCGAGGATGCGGGCGAGCGCGGCCTCGTCGAGCACGGGCACGCCCAGCTGCTCGGCCTTGGTGAGCTTCGAGCCTGCGGCGGCGCCGGCAATCACGAAGTTCGTCTTCTTCGAGACCGAGCCGCTCACCTTGGCGCCAAGCGCCTTGAGGGCATCGCCCGCCTCCTTGCGCTTGAAGCGCTCGAGGGTTCCCGTCAGCACGAAGGTGAGCCCCGCGAGGGTCTGGGGAGCCACCTCGGCCGGCTCTTCCTCCTCGAGCACCACGCCCGCCTCGCGTAGGCGCTCGACCACCTTCAGGTTGTCCGGCACCGCAAAGAACTCCACCACGCTCTGCGCAATCTTGGGACCTATGCCCTCCACCTGCGCAATCTCCTCTGCTGAGGCAGCCGTCAGCGCCTGGATGGAGCCGAAGCGACGCGCCAGGACCTCGCCCACGTTGGCACCCACATGACGGATGCCAAGGCCAAAGAGCACGCGCGCCAGGCCGCGCTCCTTCGACGCCTCCACCTGCGCCATGATCTTGCGCGCGATGGTCCTGCCCACCACGATGGCGTCTCCGGCGGCATGGTCTTTGTTGGTGGTTTCGTATGTGCGCCCGGTGTCGAGCGCCGCCAGGGCGTCCTCGCTCAGGCGGTCGTAGAAGTCAGCCACGTCAGAGAGCAGACCCTGCTCCACCATGCGGCCAACCAGCTCGTCACCGAGTCCGTCAATGTCCATGGCATTGCGGCTGCCCCAGTGAATCAGACGCTCCGAGGCCTGGGCCGGGCAGTCGATGGAGACGCAGCGGTACGCCACTTCGCCCTCCTCGCGCACCACGGGGCTGCCGCAGCTCGGGCAGCGCTCGGGCATGTTCCACTCCGGGCGCGCCGCATGCTCGGCCGCCAGGTCGCCCTCAAGCACAGGGCCCACGACCTCGGGAATCACATCGCCGGCCTTGTGCACCACAATGGTGTCGCCCTCGCGTACGTCCTTGCGGCGAATCTCGTCGATGTTGTGCAGGGTCGCGCGTGCGATGGTGGAGCCCGCCACCACCACCGGGTCGAACTCCGCCACCGGGGTCAGCACGCCCGTGCGGCCCACCTGGATGCGAATCTCGCGCAGCACCGTGCGCTTCTCCTCAGGTGGGAACTTGTAGGCAATGGCCCAGCGCGGCGCACGCGCCGTGAAGCCCAGGGCGTCCTGGCTGGCAAACGAGTCTACCTTCACCACCACGCCGTCGATGTCGTAGTCAAGCTCGTCGCGGTGCGCCAGCGCCTGCTCGCAGAACTCGTGCACCTCGCGGGCGCTCGTGCAGCGGCGCGCGTTGGGGTTGACCGAGAACCCGCAGGCGCGCAGCCACTGGAGGAACTCCCACTGGCTGGTCACGCTGATGGGCCCCTCGTCTGCCACCGCGTAGATGAAGGTCGCCAGGTCGCGATGGGCGGTGATCTTGGGGTCCTTCTGGCGCAGTGACCCTGCGGCGGCATTGCGCGGGTTGGCAAACACCGGCTGCCCAGCACCATCGCGCTCCTCGTTCAGGCGCACGAACGAGCGCTTGGGCATGTACACCTCGCCGCGGACCTCAACCGACTGGCCCAGCCCCTCGTCCGCGATGCGCATCAGGCCCGCCGGCGCCAGCGCGCGCGGCACGTCGCTCACCGTGCGCACGTTTGCCGTCACGTTCTCGCCCGTCGTGCCGTCGCCGCGCGTGGCCGCACGCACGAACTGCCCATCGCGGTAGGTAAGCGCCACGCCCAGTCCGTCAATCTTGAGCTCGCAGGTATAGGCCACGGGGCGCTCGTCGGTTGCGCCCAGGGCCTCGTCGGTGCGGGCGAGCCATTCGTCCAGCTCATCCAGGTTCATCGCGTCGTCCATCGAGTACATGCGCTGGGCATGGGTGACCGGCTCAAACTGCTCCGAGACGTAGCCACCCACGCGCTGGGTGTAGGAATCAGGGGTCACCAGCTCGGGATGCTCCGCCTCGATTGCCAGCAGCTCCTGCAGCAGACGGTCGAACTCGGCGTCGGTCATCTCGGGGTCGTCGAGGGCATAGTACTGGTAGGCGGCATGGTCGAGCAACGCCCGCAGCTCCAGCGCGCGGAGCGCCGGGGTCTTGGCCTGAGGCTGCTTCTCTGCAACCGGCTCCTCTCCCGGAAAGTCTCCGAACAACGACATCTGAGTCTGGTTGGCCATAGCTTCCTCCCCTACACCTTCTGTTGTAACAGCATCGACTTTACCGCAAGACGCCCCCAGTGCACACCTGCAGGCTCAGCCTCAGGGGCAATTAAGGGACACGCCCTTTTTTGCCCCCGAGGGGCAAAAAAGGGCGTGTCCCTTAATTGCCCCTCGGGAATGCCTGCCCGCGCTACCGCTCGACCATCCCCTGCTCCAGCAGGGCAGCCGTCATTTCGGCCCACGAGAACTGGCGCATGTACTCGCCGCGATAGCGGTTGACGGCGCCGGGGTTTCCCCGCAGAAAGCCAAAGTAGTCGCATTCGTCGTCGGCAAGCATGATGGCCACGTCTCCCCGGCGCTTGACCACCGCATTGGGATGGTCGAGGCGCGCCATGGTGTGGCGCAGGTCGCTGATGAGCGTGCGCACCTGCGAGCGGCGCGACGCGGTGTCGGGCAAGCCCTCCCACAGCACCGCCACCAAGTCTGGGGTCGAGACGAAGGCACCCCTGCGGTCCACGAGGTAGGCAAGCAGCTCCTTGGTCTGGTGACGCTCGAAGCACACGGGCTCTTGGTCGAAGAAGACCTCGAAGTTGCCGAAGCACCGCACAAACAGGCGCGCCCCCTGCGTGTTGCCCACCGGCACGCGCAGGTTGTCGAGGGCGCGCCGCACGTCGTCCTCGTCCACCGGCTTGACGAGAAACGCACTCGCCTGCGTATGCCACGCATCCAGCGCGTACTCCGGATACCCCGTGACGAAGACCACGTTGGTCTGTGGGGCGGAGAGCTTGAGCCGCTGGGCCACCTCAAGCCCATTGGACCCAGGCATCTCTATGTCAAGAAACACCACGTCAATGGGCTCGTCCTTGCAGCGCGCCAGCGCCTCCGAAGCCGAGAGGACCTGTGTGCACTCCCCGTTTGGGTCGATGCGCTCGATGATGCGCGCAAGCGCCGCCGTCGCCAGCCTGCTGTCGTCAACCACCAGCGTCCTCATTCGATACCGCCTTCCGGAAGCGTCATTGTCGCCACGGTGCCAGCCGGTCCGCTGGTCACCTCAAGGGTTCCGTTGCACTGCCGCTCGAGCCGCTCGCGCACGTTCTCGATGCCCACCTGGCGCCGCTGGTGCTGGCGCTCGGTTGCCGAGGAGAGCCCATGCCCGTCATCGGAGACAAGCACCTGCACCGCACCCTTCGTCCGCCGCGTGGCAATCACCACCGTGCCGCCCTCCTCGCGTGTGCGGATGCCATGCCTGATGGCGTTCTCCACCAGCGGCTGCACGGTCAGCGGCGGCACGAAGAAGTCCTGGACCGCCAGCTCGTAGCGCACCTCGAGGGGGCGCGTTATGTCGGCCTGTTCCAGCGAGACGTAGTGGCGCACGTGGCTGAGCTCCTCGGTGAAGGGCACCAGGCGCGACGACGACATCTCGTCGAGGTGGCTGCGCAGATAGTCCGAGAAGTCCTGGATGGTGCGCTCGGCCAGCTCGGGATCCTCGACCACCAGGGCCTTGATGGCGTTGAGCGAGTTGAAGATGAAGTGCGGGTGAATCTGGCCCGACAGCAACCTGATGCGGCTCTCCACAACCTCGGTGCGCGCCTTTGCGAGGTCTTCCTCCAGGCGCGCCTGCACGCCCACGCTCATCAGCACGAGAATGAGCGAGACCGCCGAGGGAAGCAGGACCAGCTCGGGATACGCAAGCTCGCAGGCCACGGACAGGCTTGCCACCACGCCGCACAGCAGCAGGCGCACCACGGTCATCCGCGAGTGCTGGTGCCGCAGGCGCAGGACGATGAAGATGCTGAGCAGCGTCTGCAGCAAGAACAGGAAGTTGTGCAGGCGGTGCAGCGGCCCCCAGACAAAGACGTTGTCGGGGCCGATGGCATAGTAGGCATGCGTCAGGGGGTTGCTCAGCACGCCCAGCATATTGAGACCGTTGATGGTGAGCATCGCCAGCACGACATAGTCGGAGCGCAGGTTGGCGATGGGCTCTGGCGACGAGTTGGCATAGAGATAGAACAGGACGACCACGCAGGTGAGGATGCTGAAGAGGAAGTAGACGAAGGCACCCACGTGAACGGCCACGCTCGCGAGCATTCCCTGCGAGCCCAAGAAGCTCATGGCAGCAAGGCCTCCGAGCAGCGTGTAGGCATGAAGCCACATGGCCTGCATCAGAATCCGTCGGTTTTTGGCCATGTTCTCTCGCGAGATACTCAAGATGAGCACGAGCACCAAGACGAAGGCGAAGCCCTCGAGCGTGATGTTGACTATTCCTATACCGCTGAGTCCCACAGGCAGCACCTCCCATCTCGCGACAGTATAGCCCCACGGGTATGCCGGCGTCCTCATCCCCCATACGAGGGGCAATTAGGGGACACGCCCTTTTTTGCCCCGCGGGGCAAAAAAGGGCGTGTCCCCTAATTGCCCCGCGTATGCCGCTTCAAAAATAAATGCGGGGCCACATGTTTAGCATGCGGCCCCGCACACGAGGAGAGGCTCGGGTCGGGCTACCCGAGCGCTCGCCCTCCATCAGGTGAGGGGCCAGATGGAGGGTGATGCCTGTGCCATGTCAGACATCGGCCATAGCCTACCAGCACGAGTGCATCAAAAGTGCAACGCGAAATCTGACGCGTCCGATCCTAGGCAACGGTCGCCTTGTAACCGGCCTCCTCGACTGCCGCCACCAGGGCCTTGTCACTCACCAGCAGCCCGGCATCGAGCACGGCGGTTCCCTCGTCCAGGCTCACGCGCACGTTCTTGACGCCCTTGACACCCTCAAGTGCCTTGGTCACATGGGCAACACAGTGCTCGCACATCATTCCTTCAACGTTGAGCTTCTTCTCTTTCATCTCTTCGTCTCCTTCCGCCTCCACGGAGGCATTGCTTTGCCTGGCCTTTGGCGCCGCATTTGCCGCGGGCGCCTTCGTCTGCCCCGAGGGCTTCCAGGTGCGCAGGCGCAGGGCGTTGCTCACCACAAACACCGACGAGAATCCCATGGCGGCCGCACCAATCATCGGGTTGAGGGTAATGCCCAGCGGGCTGAGCACGCCCATGGCCACCGGTATGCAGATGGCGTTGTAGAACAGCGCCCAGAACAGGTTCTGGCGAATCGTGCGCATCGTCGCGCGCGAGAGCTCGATGGCCAAGGCCACGTCACGGGGGTCGGAATGCATGAGCACGATGTCGGCCGAGGAGATGGCAACGTCGGTTCCGGCGCCAATGGCAATGCCCACGTCGGCGCGCGCCAGTGCGGGGGCGTCGTTGATGCCGTCGCCCACCATGGCCACGCACTCCCCCGCCTGCTGAAGCTCGCGGACCTTCTCCTCCTTCTGGTTGGGTAGCACGCCAGCCACGACCTCGTCCACGCCGCAGGCACGCGCCACGACCTCGGCCGTGCGCGGCTGGTCGCCCGTGAGCATGACGGTGCGGATTCCCATGGCGCGCAGCTGTGCTACGGCCGTGGCGCTCGTGGGCTTGATGGCATCCGCCACGGCAACCACGCCCAGCAGGCGCCCGTCCTCGGCAATGTAGAGCGGGGTCTTGGCCTCGTCGGCCAGCGTCTCGGCCTGCGGGCGCAGGGCGTCAATCGAAACCTCGCCCTCTTCCATGAGCGAGGCGTTGCCCGCCAGCACCACATGGCCATCCACCAGGGCGGCAATGCCGCCGCCGGCTATCTGCTCGAACTCTTCGACCCGCGCCCCGGCGTCGATTCCCGGTGCCTGCGCGTCTGCGTGCGCGCAGATGGCAAGGGCCAGGGGATGCTCGCTCTTGCGCTCGAGCGCCGCCGCGCTGTAGAGCAGCTCGACATCGCTCACGCCCTCGGCCAAAAGCACGTCGGTCACGCGGGGCGAGCCCTCGGTCACGGTGCCCGTCTTGTCAAGCACGACCGTCGTGAGCTTGCAGGCGGTCTCCAGCGCCTCGGCGTCCTTGATGAGAACGCCGTTTGCCGCGCCCCTGCCCGTTCCCACCATGATGGCGGTGGGGGTTGCCAGGCCCAGCGCGCAGGGGCACGAGATGACCAGCACCGAGATGGCGTGCGTGAGGGCGCGCGCGAAGTCGTGGGTGGTGACCAGCCAGAAGATCAGCGTGACCGCCGCGATGCCCAGAACCACCGGCACGAACACCCCGGCGATGGCATCGGCCTGGCGCTGGATGGGTGCCTTCGAGCTTGTGGCCTCATCCACCAGGCGAATGATGCCAGCCAGCGTCGTGTCCTCGCCAACCGCGCGCGCCTCCATGGCAAACCACCCGTGGCTGCTGACCGTAGCGCCGGTCACGCGGTCGCCCACGTTCTTCTCCACGGGAACGGACTCGCCGGTGATGGCGCTCTCGTCCACAAAGGCGGAACCCTCCACCACCACGCCGTCGACGGGCACCGCCTCGCCGGCGCGCACGATGACCCTATCCCCCACCTGCACGTCTTCGCTTGCGATGGTCTGCTCGCGCCCATCGCGCACGACTGTTGCCGTCTTGGGGGCAAGGTCCATCAGCGCCGTGATGGCGTTGGTGGTGCGGCCCTTGGCGCGCGCCTCGAAGTACTTGCCCAGCGTGATGAGCGTGAGGATCATGCCCGCCGAGTCGAAGTAGAGCGCATGCATCGCCTCGTGCGCCACCTCCATGTTGCCCGCCCCCATGGCCAGGGCCATCCGGTAGGTCTGGGCAATGCTCCATGTGGCGCTAGCCGCCGAGCCGATGGCAATGAGCGAGTCCATGTTGGGCGCGCCGTGGAAGAGCGTCTTGAAGCCCGTGATGAAGTAGTGGCGGTTTATGAACAGGATGGGCAGGCAGAGCAGAAGCTGCGTCAGCGCGTTGGCCATCATGCCCTGCATACCCGCCAGCGCAGGTATCTCTGGCAGCCCCAGCATGGGACCCATGGCAATGAGGAACAGCGGGACGGAGAGGATGGCTGAGGCTATCAGCTGACTGCGCTTCTCGGCTATGGCAAGCTGCGCGACGTCTGCCGTGCCCTCCTGTGCCTTCTTCCCGCTGGCAGCCGCGGTGCGCGGGTGGGCGCCGTAGCCCGCGCGGTCTATGGCCGTGCACACCGCCTCGACGGTGGCTGGGTTGCCGTCGTATTCCAGCTCCATGCTGTTCTTCAGCAGGTTGACGTTGGCGCTGGTGACGCCCGCCACGGCGCCTGCCGCCTTCTGGACACGCGCGGAGCAGGCCGCGCACGTCATGCCCGTGATGTCGAATGTCTCTTTCATGGCTATGAGCCTTTCCGCCTATGAGAACTGCTTGAGGAGTGTCATGAGCTCACCGATGACCTCGGTGTCGCCCTCCCGCACGCGCTCGACCACGCATGTCTGGAGATGCTCCTGGAGCACGAGACGCGACACCGAGCGAATGGCGCTTTCCGCCGCGGCGAGCTGCGTGAGCACGTCTCCGCAGTAGCGCTCGTCGTCGAGCATGGTCTTTACCCCATTGAGCTGGCCAATCGCACGGTTGATGCGGCGCGTAACGTTCTTCTTCAGCTCTTCGGAGCGTGGTGTGTGCTTGGTATGGCAGCAGTCCGGCATAGTGCCTCCTCGTTTGGAATCGCACCAGAGCATATACCCATAGGGGGTATCTGTCAAACAAGGAACATCCACCCGCGACGCCCCCGCTGCGACGCCCCGCTGGGACAGCCGCCCGCGACGCCCCGCCGCTGGGACACTCCTGCCGGAGGCATTTGTCCCACCGCGC
>CACXFC010000130.1 GCA_902766835.1 uncultured Coriobacteriaceae bacterium
CTTCAATCTCAGCTCGACGTCATATATGACCATTCCCATAAAGGTGCCTCCCATTTCTCGTGTCCAAGAAATGGGAGGCAGTTCACCTCTGCCGCAGGGGGATGCCTTTTGTCTCGCCTGGTTCTAAACAGATAGCGAGTGCACATATAATTAGCGGGAAGAATGACCGCACCCATGGGAGGTTCGCATGCTACTAGACCACCTATTCCTGGATGAGAAATACTGGTTTGTACCTCTGGTACTGCAGGCCATTGCCTATGTGGGCGTGCTGAAGAAGATGGGGATCGGGTGGCTGTGGGCATTCATTCCAGGTGGTGCCGACTACCAGCTGACGCGGAAGCTCTACCCGCGTACGCGCACGTTCTGGCGCCCGTTCTTCGTCATGATGCTTCTGGTATGCGCCGCGATGTACCTCGACCCCTTCTCTGGTTCGGGCAGGCCTACGGCGCGCATCTTCCTGCACATTGCCATCTTCGTGTATGAGGTCTTCCTGTTCAGGTTGTACCTGCGCCTGTCGACGGCCTTTGGGAAGAAGTGGCCCTTTGCCGTGCTTACGATTCTTCTGCCGCCTTTGGGCTTGGGAATCCTTGGCTATGGCAAGGCAGAGTACCGGGGCGACCCCACGTTCAAGCTCGCGCAGCCGGGCCCCATCCTGGGCTTCCTCATCCGCCTGGGCTTCATTGCCATCTCGGGAGCTGAGGCCTTGGCCATCATTGCCGTCGTCGGCTTCTTCACCGTGCGCGCGTATCCTCCCCGCTTCATTGCGGAAGCGCTTCTGAGTGACACCCTCAAGGACACGGCCGACGTCACGGGCACCGGCAGGGTCGTCACGCGCGAGGAGGCCATGGGCGATGCGGCGGCGCAGATTGCCACGATGCCCACGAGCCGCGAGAAGTTCTTCCCCGATCACTCGCAGGACAAGAGCGTTGTGGTCATCGAGTACGTCATTGGCTCCGACCTCGAGGACAGGGCCGGCCTTTCGTCGGCCAACATCGCCCAGATGGTGGAGGCAACCAAGCGCGGCTCTGCACTTACCTTCGTGCTCGAGACCGGCGGCTCGAAGCGCTGGTTCACCAAGGGCATAGACGACGAAACCTATGGGCGCTACATCGTGCGCGACGGCAAGATAGAGAAGGTGCAGGAGCTTGACCGCAAGACCTGCATGTCCGAACCGCAGGAGCTGGCAGACTTCCTCAACTGGGCCAAGCAGAACTATCCCGCCGATCGCTACATGCTTGCCTTCTGGGATCACGGCGGCGGCCTGAGCATGGGCTATGGCATGGACGCCCTCAACAAGCGCGAGGCCGACCTGCCCACCCTCAGCGTGAGCGAGATTGCCGATGCCATTGCGCAGTCAGGCATGAAGTTCGACGTCATCGGCTTTGATGCGTGCCTGATGCAGGACATCGAGGTGGCCGCCGCGCTTGAGCCCTACGCCGACTACTACCTGGCGTCGCAGGAGGTCGAGGGTGGCTATGGCTGGTCGTACAACTCGGCATTTGGCACGCTGGCGGAAAACCCCGGCATGTCGTCGGAGGACTTCGGCCGCGAGATGGTCGCCTGCTACGACCCCTACAACACCATCATCAAGGGTGGGGAGCCCGACACCATGGCCACCCTCTCGTTCGTCGACCTCCCGCTTGCCAAGGCTGCCTACCAGCGCCTGGAGGGCCTCTTCGGGCAGGCGCGCGAGGCCGTGCACGCCAATTCCTCGTCGTTCGTCGACCTTTCGCTCGCGGGCACCAAGGCATATACGTTCTCGAACAGCGAGCAGGTTGACCTCATCGATTTCCTAGGTCACCTCAATCTGCTCGACTATGAGAACGTGATCTGCAGCGAAGAGGAGCTCGAGGCGCTGACGAATGCGGTCAAGGCCTGCGTGCTCTATCGCAACGGCGATTCTGCCGAGGGCGTCAACGGCATGGCTCTGACGTTCCCCGTGCAGACCATCGAAACCTACGCCTACGACAGCAAGCAGCTCGACCACTTCTCGTTTGCCTCTCAGAAGGCCCTCTACAGCGACTTCTTCAGCATCATGGCCGTCCAGAAGAAGAAGGAGAACGAGGCCTTTGACGAGGAGAACGCATCGTTCTTGGAGACCGTGAGCCATTACCTGCAAAAGGACTACACCCAGGAGGAGTGGTACGTCCAGGGCTTTGAGAACTATGAGACCCAGCCGACGCTGATTGACATCCCGCTGACAGAGGTCGAGGGCGGCTACCAGATTCAGCTGCCCGATCGCGCGTGGGACATCATCGCCTACTCCGACCAGATTGTCTACCAGAAGACCGATGACGGCCTGCTGCGCTACCTTGGCATAGACAGCATTGGCGCTACGGATGAGAATGGCCATCCCATGGTTGCCATGGAAGGCACGTGGGTGCACGTGGCCGACCGCCTCGTGTGCTATGAGGGCACCGGGGCCCGTGTGACCGAGCAGGGAACCGTGTTTACCGGCACGGTCAAGGCACGTCTCAATGGAACCGTTACGGCATATCTCTCCGTTGAGTGGGATCCTGTTGCCGAAGGCGACGAGGGGCCTGTGATGGGCCATATCGTTGGCTATACCAGCCCCGAGCTCGACCAGCTTTCTGATTTCGTCGAGTCTCTCGACGAGAATGGTCTTTTGACCGGTTTCATGTCGAAGGGTTTGATGCAACTCCAGCCTGGAGACCGCGTCGAGTTCCTCTTTGACTACTACGACGAGCAGGGAAACCTTGTCAAGACCGAGCCGTATGGCCGCACGATGACGGTTACGAACGCGGGTCGCATCGACGTGACCGACGAGCCGCTTGAGCCGTGCGACATCGTGTTTGGCGGCGTGCTGACCGACGCCTACCAGCGCGTCATGTCCACCGAGAAGATCGAGGCACATGTAGGCTAACGCCGCAGTTACAGGGAAACTAAGGGCGTGTCCCTGGTGCAGAAAACTGCCCGGCACTTTGCTGCTCCGTGCATTACGTCACAGAGTCGAAGGCGTACGCGGAAGCAGCAAAGTGCCGGGCAGTTTTCTGCACCAAGCAGGCCATCACTCCTTCCAGTGCACGCCAATCTTCCCACCTATGGAATCGATTTCAGTATGTGCGTGGCCTCTAAAATGGTCCATTTTGGCCCTCTACATCATGTTTTGTATTTGCTCCGTGTGAAGGAAGCGGTACCGCTTGCATATAACTAACGAGTCGCTGCAAAAAATGTGCTACGCTACGTGAGTTGTAGTGGTTTGTATTCACGACGTGTATGGCAAGGAGCCAAGGATGCATCATAAGAACATCCTGCTTATAGCTCGAACTTCTCGCTTCTATGAGCGTATGGGCGAGCTCAAGCATGCGCTCGATGCCTCTATTCTCCCCGCTACTCCCCAAACCTTTCAGCAGGCAATTTCTGCCGGTCAAGATTTTGACCTCGTCATCCTCGACTTGGAAGGCCTCGAGCAGGAGACGCTCAACGCCGTCGACTCGTACGTGGCAGACAATGGCTTCATCCCCACGCTCTTCATCCAAGACGAAGACAAGCTCTCTAATCTGCATATGCCTGCCCAGGGTCGCAACGACTTCGTTCTGGCCTCGGCGGGAAAGGCCGAGTTTGCCGTGCGTTGTGCGCTGCTTTTGTGGCCGGGGGAGGAGAGCGCATCGGCCGACATCGTAACAGTCGACAACATGACCATCAATCTGGCCACCTATCAGGTCTATATCGATAGCAACCCGGTGGATCTGACGCTCATGGAGTACTCGCTGCTCTCGTTTTTGGCCACGCACCCTTCGCGCGCCTACTCGCGCGAGACGCTCCTCCATCGCGTGTGGGGCTTCGAGTACTGCGGCGGAACGCGTACCGTCGACGTGCACATCAGGCGCGTGCGCTCGAAGGTCGGCCCACAGGTGGCGGCTCACATCGTTACCGTCCGCGGCGTCGGATACCTCTTCAAGCTCTAGCACATGGCCCCGCAAGGGGCCATTTTCCTGCGCCTGGGAAAAAGGACGGGCCTCCAATCGCCCTGGTTTGCCAGAATTTTCAGGAAACTGCTAGGCTTGTTTCACTTGCGTGACGATTGCACTTGGTCGACTTATGGGCTGTGCGAGGGGGTACAGTTTCCAATGTGACTATATGCGTGGGGAAGGTCCCGCGCGGAAGGAAGGCGAGAGCCATGGATGAACGTAACAGCGGATTTCCGCCAAACCCCTATGGGGACGAGAGCGTCGAGCGTACGACGCAGGCGCCTGCGGTGAAGGACCCCGAGGTGACCGAGGCCTATGACGAGATCTCGTTCGCCACGCCGAGCGTGCAGCAAAGCGCGAAGAGCGTGAAGAGCAAGGTGGCCGAGAAGTCGGGCGGCATGGT
Source organism: uncultured Coriobacteriaceae bacterium (assembly GCA_902766835.1). Classification (GTDB taxonomy): domain Bacteria; phylum Actinomycetota; class Coriobacteriia; order Coriobacteriales; family Atopobiaceae; genus UBA1367. The sequence continues at coordinate 4,336 of CACXFC010000130.1, forward strand.
CAAGTCGCTGATAACCGGCCTTGTCGGCGGTGCGCTCAGCGCCGTTGCCATCTCGCTGGTGCTGAACGCGGCAGGCTGCAGCGGCGGCACCACCAAGTCGGCTCCCACGGTGGTCCAGACCACCGAGAGCGCTGCCGGCCAGACCATCGACATTACCGCAACGACCGGTGACGTTTCTGTGCCCAAGGCGGTTGCCGCGAAGGCACTGCCGTCGGTCGTGTCGGTGTACGTGTCCTCGGATCAGGGCTCGGGCCTGGGCTCTGGCGCCATCCTCGACACAGATGGCAACATCATCACCAACTACCACGTGGTCGAGGGCGCTCAGCAGATCTCGGTCACCATCGGCGGCAAGAGCTATGACGCAACGCTGGTGGGCACCGACGCCTCTTCCGACCTTGCGGTGGTGCACGCCGAGCTCAACGGCGACACTGTGACCCCCATCGAGATTGGCGACTCCGACGCACTGGTGGTGGGCGACTGGGTCATGACCATCGGTAGCCCCTTCGGCCTCGACCAGTCTGTCTCCGCAGGCATCGTGAGCTCGCTGGCGCGCAACCAGCTTATGGAGTCCGCCACAGGCAACACCCTCTACACTAACCTGATCCAGACCGACGCCTCCATCAACCCGGGCAACTCTGGTGGCGCCCTCGTCAACGACGAAGGCAAGCTGGTGGGCATCTCGACGCTCTTCTCGTCTGACACGCAGTCGTTCGCCGGCATCGGCTTTGCCATTCCGGGCAACTATGCCATCGAGATTGCCAACAAGATCATTGCCGGCGAGCCGGTGACCCATGCCTACATCGGCCTTTCGATGCAGACGGTCAACGCGCAGAACGCCCAGCAGAACCACCTGTCGGTCAACCAGGGCGCCTATGTGGCCGAGGTGGCCGAGAATGGCCCGGCTGCGGCGGCGGGCATCCAGAAGGGCGACATCATCACCAACCTAGCCGGCCAGGAGATCACCTCTGCTGACGGCATGATCTTGGCCGTGCGTGGCCACAAGATTGGCGAGACCGTGTCCATCACCTGGATGCGCGGCGAGGAGGAGATGACGGCTGAGGTCACCTTCGGTGACGACGCCGAGCTCCAGAAGCTGCAGCAGGAGCAGCTCCAGCAACAGCAGGACCAGAGCTACGGCTACATCGACGACCCCAGCCATCCGTACCTGGACGACTACGGCAATGGCCAGATGGACTACCAGGAGCTGATCGAGTACCTCTTCAACCAGCAGAACAACGGTGGCCTTGGCAACCGCTAAGCCAGTCTGACCGAGGGTATGCACCCAAAGCAGGGACCCCGCACAAGCAAGTGCGGGGTCCCTTTTTCATGCGAATAGGGAGCGGAAATTAAGGGACACGCCCTTTTTTGCCCCGCGGGGCAAAAAAGGGCGTGTCCCTTAATTTCCTTGTTTTGTGCGCCTGATCTTAGAAGGCGGGGAGGACGTCCTCGCCGAAGTTCTCGTTCAGGTAGGCCTTGAAGTCGTCGGTGGTGAGCACCGCAACCAGCGCGGCAATGCGCTCGTCGTTGGCCTTGTCGGAGCTGGTGCAGATGATGTTGGCATACTGCTCGAAGGCAACGCCGCTGGCCTCCTCAAGCACCAGCGCATCGGCGGCATGCAGGCCGGCCTCCTGGGCGTAGTTGCCGTTGATGGCGGCGAAGTCCACGTCCTCAAGGGCGCGCGGCGTGGCGGCAGCCTCGATCTCGCGGAAGGTGATGTTGTGCGGGTTATCGGTGATGTCGTTGGGCGTGGCGGCGATGTTGTCGGGATCCTTGAGCTTGATCAGGCCAGCCTGCTGGAGCAGCAGAAGGGCGCGCGCCTCGTTGGTGGGGTCGTTGGGCACGGCGATGACCGCGCCGTCAGCAATGGCGGCAAGGTCGCTGGACTTGCCGGCGTAGATGCCAAAGGGCTCGTAGTGGATCTTGGCCACCGAGACCAGGTCCTCGCCGTTCTGCTCGTTGTAGTCATTGAGGTAGTTGATGTGCTGGAAGTAGTTGCAGTCAATCTCGCCGTTGTAGACGACCTCGTTGGGCTGCACGTAGTCGGTGAACTCCTTCACCTCGAGCGTGATCTGCTGCTCGGCCAGCTTGGGGGCGGCGTACTCGGTGAGGATCTTGGCATGGGGCTCGGGGGTGGCGGCAACGCTCAGCACGGTGCTGCCCGAAGCGGCAGCGTCACTCGAGGCGGCGTTGTCCTTGGAGCCACCGCAGGCGGCAAGCAGGGTGGCGGCGGCGGTGCCGAAGGCGGCGCTTACGAAGGTACGACGGGAAATCATGGCAAACTCCTTTGCGTTTTGGTCCAAAGACCGGCTTAACGATGGTCGATATGGTTTGCGAGCACGTCACAGGTGCTCTGGATGATCTGGACGAGCACAACAAGCAGGATGACGGTCACGATCATGACGTTGTCCTCGTAGCGGTAGTAACCGTAGCGGATGGCGATGTCGCCCAGGCCGCCTGCGCCCACGGCACCTGCGATGGCCGTGTATCCCAGCACCGAGATGAGGGTGATGGAGACGCCGCGCACGATGGAGGGAAGCGCCTCGGGCAGAAGCGCGCTCCACACGATGCGGGGGATTGAGGCGCCACAGGCCTCAGCGGCTTCGATGGAGTCGCGCGGCACCTCGGCGATGGACTGCTCGATCATGCGGGCCACGAAGGGTGCGGCTGACACCACCAGCGGGGGAGTGACGCCCACGACGCCGATGGTGGTGTGCACCAGGGCACGGGTGAAGGGCATCATTGCCACCAGAAGGATGATGAAGGGGATGGACCTGGTCATGTTGACCACCCAGCCCAGCACCGCGTTGAAGACGGGCATGGGGCGAAGTCCTGTGGGCGAGGTGATGTACAGCACCACGCCGATGCCAATGCCCAGCACGTAGGCCAGCGCCGTGGAGACGAAGAGCATCGAGAGCGTATCGATCGTTCCCTGCGTGAGCAGGCTTCCGTATTCTGCGAAAAACTCGCTGACGTTAGGCATTCCAACTCACCCTTCCCAGCAGCGCCTTGGTGGTCTCGTCCTGCGGGTCGGCGAAGATGCGCTCCACCGGGCCCTGCTCGACCACGTGCCCGTGCACCAGCACGGTGACGTTCTTGCAGATGCGCTCCACCACGTCCATGGAGTGGGTGATGACCAGGATGGTGGTTCCGGTCTCCTCGTTGATCTGGCGCAGTAGGTCGAGGATCTGCTGGGTGCTTGCCGGGTCAAGCGCCGAGGTTGCCTCGTCGCACAGGATGTACTCGGGATCGCACGCCAGGGCGCGGGCGATGGCCACGCGCTGCTGCTGGCCACCCGAGAGCTGCGACGGGTACGAACCGGCCTTGTCGGCCAGGCCCACGCGCCCCAGCAGCTCGGCTGCCTTGGCGCGATCTGCCTCGGTGATCTTGCCGTTGCTGGCCAAAAACGGGAAGCAGACGTTGTCGAGCGCGGTCTTCTGGGCCAGCAGGCCGAAGCCCTGGAAGATCATGGCCACGCGACGGCGATAGGCGCGCAGCTCCGCGCCGCTGAGGTCGGTGACGTCCTGCCCGTCTACGATGACGCGGCCCGAGGTGGGGCGCTCAAGAAGGTTTATGCAGCGTACGAGGGTCGACTTACCGGCGCCGGAGATACCGATAATGCCAAAGATGTCTCCGTCGGGAATGTCGATGGAGACGCCGCCAAGGGCGTGCTCGCCACCGTCATAGACCTTCGTGATGTTTTGAAGGGATATCAATGCGTACTCCGCTCGATGGGTGAGTTGGGATGCAGATAACCCCCTGCCAGAGGTTATCCAAGAAGGCGCCCGGTCTTGCCATGCGCATGAGTCATGGCAAGCTGCCCGGGCTTGGGCATCTCCATCATGGCCATCATCGTATGTACCGCAGCGTTAATCATGTGTGAAACCATAGCCCGTTCGGGGTAGGCACGTCAACGCTCATCGTGTTACGAGTTGGGAACGAGTTGCCCCCGCTGCGACGCCCCGCTGGGACAGCCGCCCGCGACGCCCCGCCGCTGGGACACTCCTGCCGGAGGCATTTGTCCCACCGCGC
>CACXFC010000131.1 GCA_902766835.1 uncultured Coriobacteriaceae bacterium
ATGTTGACGAACCTGACCGTCACGTTGTAGCTGTCGGTGGGGTTCTCGCCCTCCACGCCGTAGTAGATGGTCGTGCGGTGGATCAGGTCGTTGGAGTCATAGTCGTAGGTGTAGGTGGCGTCGGTGCCGGGGACGGGCACCAGGCCGTTCAGGCTCTGCTGCACGGTGTACTCGTCGTGGCCGCCGCTGGGCACGGTGCGGGTCTCCTGGCTGATGACGCGACCGGCCTCGTTGATGCCCTTGGTTGCGTCGACGCACGTGATGACCCACACGGCGTCGTAGGTCTCGTCCATCTTCTTGTAGGCGATGTCGATGGTCTGGTCGGTTGCGTCCTTGGTTGGCGAGAGCGCTATGCCGCCATTGGCGTCGAGGGTGGCGTTGCCGCCATCGGCTACGAGCTGCCAGTACTCCACGACGTCGCCGTTCTTTATATATATGTACGCAGGCGGGGTGTAGGTGTAGTCCTTGGTGACGATGAGCTTGTCGAGCAGGCCGTTCAGGGCCGCGTCGGTGTCACGCAGGTTCTCGGCCGCATCGGGGTTGGCGGCGTCGTATGCATCAGCGTCCACGTAGCGGAAGTTGGCCACGTAAGGCTTGACGTTCTCGCCCCAGTTGCCGTCGAGCTCCACGCAGGTCACCGTAAACTCGGTCTGGCCCGGGTACTTGGCCATCACCTCACCGGTGAGCTGCAGGGTGCGGTAGTACTTGCCGTTTGCCTCCACGATGTTGTCCACCGGGACGAGCTTGGAGCCCTCGTCCTTGGTGATGGTGAAGGAGTCCTCCTTGAGCTGCGCGTTGCTGCTCAGCTCCACGTACTTGATCTTGCCCTCGACCTCTGCGGGGAAGTCGTCGGCGATCACGTAGCGGTAGTTGCCGTCAACCTCGCCGTCGTGCTTGTAGGCAACGCCGTCGCGGGTGAGGACCTCGGGCACCTTGAACTCGCGGCCGGAGTCGGAGCCGCCCATGGTGCGCAGCGCGATAATCACGGTCTCGGCCTTGCTCCCGTCATCAAAAACGCCCAGCACCGGGGAAACTGTTCCCGTGTACAGGGCGTCGGAGTCTGCTGCGTCATGGTCGGCGTAGGCACTGATGGTATAGGTGTCTGAGGGGCTGAAGTCGTCGATGTCCAGGCTCAGGACGCCCACGAAGTCGCCATTGGCGTCGGTCTCGGTGGACTCGAGCGTGCACATCAGGCGCTTGGCGATGGGCGCGCCATTCTTGGTGACATCGACCCAGATGTGGTCGCCCTCGGCGCCAGTGACGGCAAGGACGTCGACGCTGGTGTCGGCTGGATCACCTTCCTCCTCCTGTAGGTACCAGTGGTCCATGCCGGTGACCTCGCCTATCTCGGCGAGGGCGGACGTCGGTGCCCACGCAAGCGTAGCTGCCAAAATAGCAGCCAGCGTGAGGCCGATGCCCTTTGCAGAGCATTGGTGCTTCGTTCCCATCGTAACTCCCCCGTTTACCCCAAATTCCCGCCGTAGCGGAAACCAACCTTCGTTTAGGAAAATCACACTTTTTTACGATGGGAGAGAAAGGCGCCAGACACGGGTAAGCAGCCCGACTACCAGCAGTTCTAGCTGCAGTAATACCTAGGGGTGGGATTCTGCAGTTTGACAAATACATAGTTTTGAAAAAGTGTAGAATTTTAGATTTACCTAAGCTAACTTGTGAAACTCAGCACTCGCGAGCCGGGTAAATCATGTAACACTCACCCAATCTACATATACGTTAACGATTTTAGGCTTGTGTTTGACGTTGTTGGCAACGCTCGTGCACTTTTGTTGTTGTTCGTGCAACTTTTTCGCCTGAATGGCTCATTAATTGATTGCGGAATGCCTGAAGCCCGCCGTGGGACGACTCCGCCGGTCAATTAAGGGACACGCCTTTTTTTGCCCCGCGGGGCAAAAAAGGGCGTGTCCCTTAATTGTCGTCCGTATCTTTTACTTCCGCTGGGGCCAGCCGGGACCCACCACGGGAGCAGCGTCGCAGCTCCATTCGCCTAGTTTGGCGTTGGGTGCCGCATCCAACGTAAGCGGAGCCGTCACTCCCGCGCGAAGGTTGCGCAGCGCGGCCACCGCAATCATGGAGCCATTGTCGCCGCACACCACCATGGGAGGCACGGTCACGCGCACGCCCATCTTGGCGAAGCGCTCCTGGTAGGCCGCGCGCAGGGCCGGGTTTGCCGCCACGCCGCCTCCCACGCAAAAGTCGTTCACGCCAGTCTCCTCCACCGCCGCTGCTGCCTTGGCCACCTGCACGTCCACCACTGCAGCCTGGAAGCTCGCGGCAAGATCGGGCAGGTTGATGGGCCGTCCGGCCTTGTTCTCGCCCTGAATATAGGTGATGACCGCCGTCTTCAGGCCACTGAGCGAGAAGCGATAGTCGTGGCTGTGCATCATGGCGCGCGGGAAGTTGATGGCACGCGGGTTGCCCTGCGCCGCAAGCTTGCTGATGACCGGACCGCCAGGGTATCCCAAGCCCAGCGCCTTGGCCACCTTGTCGAAGGCCTCGCCCACCGCGTCGTCGATGGTCTGGCCTAAAATCTCGTAGTCGCCCCAGGCGCGCACGTGCACCAGCATGGTGTTTCCGCCACTCACCAGGCTTGCCACGAAGGGCGGCTGCAGGTCGGGCGTCTCGAAGAGGTTTGCCAGCAGGTGTCCTTCGAGGTGGTGCACCGGCACCAGCGGAAGGCCCGTAGCCGCGCACAGTCCCTTGGCGAAGGCCACGCCCACAACCAGCGCGCCCACCAGTCCCGGGCCGGCCGTTACGCCCACCGCCGCCAGGTCCGCCGGGGTCAGCGTGTCGCAGCCAAAGTGCTCGCCGGCCTTGGCCAGCGTCTCCTCGAACACGCCCACCACGGCCTCGGTGTGCTTGCGGCTGGCAATCTCGGGCACCACGCCGCCAAAGCGTGCATGGAAGTCGATTTGCGTCGCAACCACGTTTGCGCAGATAGTGCCCTTGCCGTCGATGATGGCCAGCGCCGTTTCGTCGCAGCTGCTCTCGATGGCCAGCACCAGCGGGGCAGCCGCCTCAAGCGCCGCCTTCACTTCGGGCGTGCGCTCGCCGGCAACAATGGGCCACGGGCGCACCGACGGGCGCGGCTCGGGCCGCTCGCCCACGCGCGCCACGTCCACCACCAGCGGAAGCGCCGCCGTCATGATCAGCGCGTCATTGCCGGGGCCATAGTAGCCGCGACGACGTCCCACCTGCTCAAAGCCCAAGCTCTGATACAGCCCGCAGGCTGCCTCGTTGCCGTCGTGCACCTCAAGAGTGATCTCCGTAGCGCCCAGCGTCTGTCCGTCGTAGGCAAGGCGCGCGATCAGGCGGCTGGCGATGCCCTCGTGCCGACGCTCGGAGTCGACGGCCACGTCGAGCACCTCGAGCCTGTCGCCCGCAAGCATGCCACCCGCGAAGCCCACAATCTGGCCGCGGTCGTGCGCCACCCACCAGGTGCGCCCCGGCTGGGCGAGCTCGTCCTCAAACATGGGAGCCGCCCACGGCTCGTGCACGCCGCCCGCAAAGGCAGTGCCTTCCAGGGCCTCTACCTGCACAATGTCGTTCACCGACATGGGGCGCAGCTGCGTGTGGATGCCTGCCAGCTCCTCGGCCACGCCGGAGCCCTTCACAAAACCCGACTTGCCCAGGCCCAAACGCTGGCGCTCGGCCTCCTCGGCGTCGGACAGGCGCGTGTAGATGGGCAGCACCAAGGCAGGATCGCCCGAGTCGCGCACGTCATCGCGCGGACTTGCCGCCGCCGCACGCAGCAGTCCCTCCGACGAGGGATGCCAGCAGGACTCATCCACGAAGCGCGCAAAACCCGCTTCCTCGAACTTCGCGCGATACTTCTTCAGGCCATCGCCGGTAAGCGTGATGTTAGCCGTGTCCGCGCCAAGCTGAGCCGCCCATACATCCACGCAGGCCTGCGCCTTCACCACGGTCTCGGAGACGAACGTGCGCACGGGACCTTCGTCGCCCACCTCGTAGATGCCCGGGTAGACCTCGCCGCGCATGGCGTCGCCCACCACGCCCACAAGTCCGCGCGCACCGGCCGCCCAGGCAGCCCAGGCCGTGGCGTCGAGCGTGGAGGCTCCGTACAAGGGTTTGCCAAGACCGCAGCTCAGGCCCTTCGCCGTGGCAATGCCAATGCGTACGCCGGTGAACGAGCCAGGGCCGCGCCCCACCAGCACCTCGTCCACGTCCGCCATGGTCAGGTTCGCCTGGGCCAGGCAGTCAAGCGCCGTGGAAGTGAGCTCGACGTTGGTCTGGCGGCGGCAGAGGTGGTCGCCGCCGGCAAGCACGCGCACGCTGGCTGTGCCGTCTTCGCGCGGGGTCCACTGCGCAACGGAACAGCAGAGCATGTCGGTAGAAGTGTCGAGCGCAAGCACGATGCACGGGTTGGTAGAGCAGGTATTTTGAGGGTTCATGAGGCAAGGCCTTCCCATAGTGCAGCTTAACGGTCAGACATGGTAGCACGCACGGGAACGCGCCCTGTGCCAGCAGGCGCAACGCCAAGCAATCACCGTACGTTTTGGGGTATGCACGAGCGCGTGAATACTTTACCTAGTAACGGGTTTTCCTAACGCTCAATTGCCGCATGAGCCCGCAACCGCTATTTCGAAAGGAAATTAAGGGACACGCCCTTTTTGCCCTGCGGGGCAAAAAGGGCGTGTCCCTTAATTTCCTAGTGCACCTATTAAAGGCCCGCTACCAGCTCTTCAGCTCGCGCTCCGTGGGGTACGAGACGCACTTCACGTGGGGGTTCTTCGCCTACTGCTGCCCGGTCGTCCAGGCGGGTGAGGTACACGTCCAGACGCTCGGGGCCAATCTCGTTGGAGAACTGCTCGCCCCACTCGATGGCGCAGGGGCCATCGCCCTCAAGTGCGTCGTAGAAGCCGATGTCCTCCAGCTGATCGGGGTCGTCCAAGCGGTACAGGTCGAAGTGATAGAGCGGCATCCGCTCCCCTTCGTAGACCATGAGGATGTTGAACGTGGGGCTGGTTACGTCGTCGGTTATGCCCATGCCCGCCGCAATACCCTTGGTGAGCTGCGTCTTTCCCGCGCCGAGGTCACCGGTCAGCACCAGCACGTCACCGGGTTGCAAAAGGCGCCCCAGCCGCTCGCCCAAGGCGATGGTCTCTTCGGTTGCATGCGTGACAAAGCTCTTCTCGCTCATGGCGCTAGCCTTCCTGAACCGGATTATTTGCCAGCCACGCGCCCACCATGCGCATGTCCGCCTCAAGCAGCGGCAGCCAGTCCTGATGGTAAATCGTGGCGGCGGGGTGGAACGTGGGGCACACCACAAAGTGGCCCGTCTGATACAGCTGGCCGCGCAGCTTGGTCACGCCTTGCTCGGTGCGCAGCACAAACTGCGTGGCGAAGTTGCCCAGGCAGACGATGACATCGGGCCAAATGGAGCGAATCTGCTCGCGCAAAAACGGCGAGCAGGCGGTGATCTCTTCCGGCCGCGGGTTGCGGTTCGACGGCGGACGGCACTTGATGACGTTGGCGATGTAGATGTCCTCGCGCTTCAGACCGGCCAGCGCCAGCAGGCTGTTGAGTCGCTGACCTGCGGCTCCCACGAAGGGCTCGCCCTGCAGGTCTTCGTTTTTGCCGGGGCCCTCGCCAATGAACATCACGCGCGCGTGCGGGTTGCCCACGCCAAACACCAGATTGGTGCGCGTCTGGCCCAGCGGGCACAGCTGGCAGTCTCCCAGCGCCGCGCGGATCTCCTCAAGCGTAACCTCGCGCGGCTTCTGGTGCTGGTGCCCAGGAATTTGCATGACCGCCATAGTCCCCTCCTCGTTAAGCAACGACGGCCGCTCGCGCCTGCGCCTCGCCACTACACGTACACCTTCTCGAGGCGCATGCCAAAGTTGCAGGTCACCTCGTAGTTGATGGTGCCGCGCAGGTCGGCCATCTCGTCGGCCGTGATGCGCTCGTTGCCGTCCGCGCCAATGATGGTCACCAGGTCGCCCTCGGCCACCGGCTCGGCTCGCCGGTACGAGCGCACTGGGTTAGTATCCACCGCAAACATGCACTGGTCCATGCAGATGTTGCCCACCTGACGTGCGCGTTTGCCATGCACCAGCACGTCCATGCGTCCCGACAGCGTGCGCGAGAGGCCGTCGGCGTACCCGATGGGAATGGTGGCCACCTGCACGTGCGGTGTGGGGATGCGGTAGTTCAGCCCGTAGCTCACGCCCTCGCCCACCGCCGGGTAGATGGCGCGCGTCACGCGGGCGCGCACGCTCATGGCGGGCGTCAACTTGATGCGCGAAGCCGTCGTTTCCGCAGGTTGCAGGCCATACAGAGCAATGCCTGCGCGGCACATGTCGTTGTGCAGCTCGGGATGCAAGATCATGCCTGGGGTGTTGTCGCAGTGCACCAGGCCCACGTCGCAGCCAGCGTCACGCAGGGCGTTCACCGTGTCCATGAAGCGCTCGGACTGCAGGCGGAAATCCCAGTCCTGCAGGTTGTCCGCGGTAGCGAAGTGGGTGAACGTGCCCGCGCACTTCAGCCCGCGATGGAAATCGATAGCATGACGGAACTCAATGGCGTCCTCGGGCAGCACGCCGATGCGTGTCATGCCGGTGTCCAGTGCCAGATGGTAGTTGCCCACCTTGTCGGCCGCCGCGGCACATTCTCCGTAAGCCAGTGCAAACTCGCTGGTATAGACGCTGGGCATGATGTCGTAGTCAACGAGGGTCTGGATGGCGGTAAGCGGCGCTTGGTTGAGCATGAGGATGGGCCACTCGATGCCGGCCTTGCGCAGCTCCACGCCCTCGGCCACGGTGGCCACGGCAAACTGGTCAGCGCCGGCGGCCTTCATGGCCTTCGTGCACTCGATGGCGCCATGCCCGTAGGCGTCGGCCTTCACCGCGCACATAAGCTTCACACCACGCCTGAGCAGGCCTTTCAGTGCACGGACATTCTTCCTGATGGCGTTGAGGTCAATCTCCACCCACGCCCAGCGATCAGTTGGTTCCTCGTACAGCGGCATTGCCATGCCTCCCATAACACGTTCCTAAGCTGCGAAGCAGCCACGGCGAGACACCTACCCTCGCGCGGCCCCCGCGAGTCCTTCGTCTATTCGTACTCCATGCCCGCCATCATGATGCGCTCTTCGACGGCGTCGACGGCCAGGCCGATGCAGTCGATGAGGTCGCCGGCCATAACCCCGCGCGAGCCGTAGCGCTCGGCGGCAAGCAGGGCCGCGTGGCCGTGAATCTCAGAGGCCAGCGCCGCAAGCAGCGGCACACCGGCAGGATCAACCTGCTCGCGCGCCAGCATCGTGGCCACAATACCGCCCAGCACGTCACCTGAGCCGGCCGTTGCCAGCGAGGCCGGGCCGGGCTTGGGCAGAATGGCCGCCTCCACGCCCACGCAAGCGCTGGCATTGCTCTTTGCCAGGATGGTCAGCTCGCTGCCACCGTCGGCCCACACAATGCGGCGCGCCGCGTCGAGCATGGCAGTGAGCGAGTCGGGCGGCGTGTCGGCCAGACCCACCAGGCGGCCCAGCTCGGCGCGATGCGGCGTCAGCACCAGCGGCGCGCCACGACGCAGCAGCTCGGGGAACTCGTCCACCTGGTTGGAGGTGAGCCGCGCGATGCAGTTGAGCGCGTCGGCGTCCACCACCAGGTTGCAGTCGGTGTTGAGCAGCGCCGAGACCACAGCCGTGGTGCCCGACGTCACGCGCATGCCCGGACCCACCAGCGTGGCGCTGCGGCCTTCGGCCAGGCGCACCACCAGGTCGGCCGCACGGGTCGAGAAGGTGCCATCGGACTCGGCGGGCAGGCCCACCACGGGAATCTCCATCACGTGCGCCTGCACCATGGGGACGATGCTTTCGGGCACGGCCAGCGTCACGTAGCCCGCGCCGGCGCGCGCGGCGGCAAGCGCAGCCATGATGGGGGCGCCCACGAAGCGCGCCGAGCCGCCAACCACCAGCACCGATCCGCGGGTGAACTTGTTGACCGTCGTGGTAGGCGGCTGCAGAACCGCCTGGTAGTCAGCCAGATCCGCACGCCAAGCCACCGGGTCGACGTCTATGGCCAGCTGCTCGGTCTGCTCGGCGAGCGGGGCCACCACGATGGCGCCGCACACGTCGCGGCCCTCGTCGGAGAGCAGGCCTGGCTTGAGCGTGAGCATGGTCACGGTCTCGTCGGCAATGATGCAGGGGCCCTCGGCGTGGCCGGTCTGGGCCGAGAGGCCACTGGGCACGTCGACAGACAGCACGCGTACGCCCGAGGAGTTGATGCAGTCGATCCAGATGTCGAAGGGAGCCTTGGGCGCGCCGTGGAAGCCGGTGCCAAACATGCAGTCGATGACGACGTCGGCCTGTTCAAGCAGGCTTTCCACCGTCTCGCGCGGAGGTGCCACCACCGCTTCGACGCCCACGGCCAGCGCGCTTTGCGCCACCACGCGGGCAAGGTCGCTCTTGATCTCGCCGGCCTCGATGGGGGTCACCACCGTAGCGTGGATGCCCTTGCGCAGCAGCTCCTCGGCGGCCACCCAGCCGTCACCGCCGTTGTTGCCAAAGCCGGTGAAGACCGTCACGTACTCGATCTCGCCCATGTTGAGGGCTTCGTTGGCCGCGGCAGAGCCGGCGCGGTGCATCAGCTCTGAGATGCTGATTCCCACGCGCGTGAGCTTCACCTCAAGCGTTCGCACGTCCTCTACGTTCAGAATCGGCTGCATGGCAGGTCTCCTTCGTCGGCACAGATTCGTAGGCACCATGCTAGCACTCGCATGCCCCGCAAGAGCATTTCCATCTCAATGGGGCAATTAAGGGACACGCCTTTTTGCCAATGGGAAGGCTTCCCATTGGCACGATTAGAGGGGTGGCGACATGGAGCGGAAAACTCCCCGGCACTAAAGCGCTCCATGGGCGCAGATGCGAGTCCGCAATCTCATGCGGGAGCACTTTAAGTGCCGGGGAGTTTTCCGCTCCCAGGGGGCAGGGGTTCGCCCCTTTGAAATCACTCAGCTGGTGCGTTCTCCAGCGAGGAGGCAACCTCTCCTTGCAGGCGCTCTAGCTCGTCAATTACCGAGCGGGCCTCCTTGAACGACGACATCAGCTCGCGCTGCGGGTCGCGCTCCTCCTTGGGCTTGGGCTTCACCTCGTCGGTTACCAAAAGCGCCATGGCCGTGGCCACATCGTGCGTGAACGAGAGCGACAGCGCCACCTCGGTCACGCCCTGCCGCTGCGCCGCCTCCTGCGCCTCGCCAGAAAGCACCGCCACGGGCCTGCCGTTTTCCGCATGACCCACACTCACGCCCGCTCGGCGCACGCCCCCGGCGCACCCCAGCGCCTTCAGCACCGCGCCTCGGGCGGCAAAGCGTGCGGCATAGTGCTCGGCCGGGCGCGGCGTCCCCTCGCAGTAGCGACGCTCCTCGTCGGTGAACACGCGCCGCGCGAACCGCGGGTGCCGCGCCAGCGCGCGCTCCATCCGTGCAATCTCGAGGATGTCTATGCCAACGCCCGCAGCCGCCACGGCTACTCCACCGTGACCGACTTGGCCAGGTTGCGCGGCTTGTCCACGTCGTAGCCGCGGTCGCGCGCCACATAGCGGGCCAGAAGCTGCAGGTGGATGATGGCCACCACCGGGAAGATCAGCTCATCGGGGCAGGGCGGCACCCACAGCACCTCGGTGCACATCTTCGCCACGCGCTCGTCGCCGTCGGTGGCCACGCCAATGACCTGCGCGCCGCGCGCCAGGCACTCCTGGATGTTGGAGACGGTCTTGTCGTGCACGTGGTCGGCCGGCACGATGGCCACCACGGGGAAGCCGCCCTCAATCAGCGCGATGGGGCCGTGCTTCATCTCGCCCGCCGGATACGCCTCGGCGTGCAGGTAGCTGATCTCCTTCAGCTTGAGCGCGCCCTCGTAGGCGGTGGTGGAGTTGACGTTGCGGCCCAGGAACAGCGAGCTCTGGCGTCCGCGGAACACGCGCGTGGCCTGCTTGCCCTGCCAGCGACGCGACAGCACCTCGCGCATGAGGCCAGGGATCTCCTCAAGGTCGTGGAAGTGCTTCTGCGCCTCGGCCAGCGTCATGCTGCCGTTGGCCAGCGCCAGGCGCAGGGCCAGCAGGTAGGAGGCCACCATCTGCGCGGTGTAGGCCTTGGTGGAGGCCACGGCAATCTCGGGGCCAGCCTGAATGTAGAGCGTGCCGTCGCTCTCACGTGCGGCGGTGGAGCCCAGCACGTTGGTGATGGCAAACACGTTGCAGCCCATGCCGCGCATGCGGCGCGCGGCGGTGAGGGTGTCGGCCGTCTCGCCGGACTGCGTGATGACCACGCACATGGTGTGCTTGGTCACCAGGTACTCCTCGTTGTAGTTGAACTCGGAGGCGTACTCCACGGCCACTGGCACGTGCGCCCAGCGCTCGATGGCGGCCTTGGCGATGAGGCCCACGTGGTAGGAGGTACCGCAGGCGATGATGACGATCTTGTCCACGGCGGCCAGCTCGGCGTGGGTGAGCGAAAGCTCGTCCAGCTCGATGCCGTGCTCGCCCAGGCGGTCCTTCAGCAGGCGCTCGATGGCCTCGGGCTGCTCGGTGATCTCCTTGGCCATGAAGTCGGAGTAGCCGCCCAGCTTGGCTGCCGAGGCGTCCCAGTCGATGTCGATGGCGGCGGGATGCTCGACCACGCGGCCGTCGCGGTCCTCGATCTCGATGGTGCCGTCGGCGTAGAGCGTGGCCACGTCGCGGTCGGCCAGCTGCAGCACGTGGCTGGTGACGCTGGCCAGCGGCATGACGTCGGAAGCGGCGTAGGCGCCATCCTCGGTTGAGGCAACTACCAGCGGCGATCCGTTGCGTGTACACACCATCTGGCCGGGGACGTCGGCGCACACGCAGGCGATGGCCCAGCTGCCCTCAAGGCGGTCGGTGGCGTTGCGCACGGCTGCAGCCAAATCGCCCTTCGCCGGGCCTTCCCAAGCCTCCTGAATGAGGTGCGGGATGACCTCGGTGTCGGTGTCGGACACGAAGGTGTGGCCGTTGGCCATCAGCTCGCGGCGCAGCTCCTGGAAGTTCTCGATGATGCCGTTGTGCACCACCGCAATGCGGCCGGAGCCGTCCAGATGCGGGTGGGCGTTGCGGTCGGTGGGAGCGCCGTGGGTGGCCCAGCGGGTGTGGCCGATGCCGCAGGTACCCACGGGGTTAGCCGCGGCGGCGCGCTCGCGCAGCGTGGCCACGCGGCCGGCGCACTTCACGCCGTGCAGGTTGCCCGAGGGCGAGACCACCTGGATGCCCGCGGAGTCATAGCCGCGATACTCGAGGGTCTGCAGGCCGTCGAGCAGCCAAGGGGCCGCCTGGTTAATGCCGGTATATCCAACAACGCCGCACATGTTTCCTCCAAGGTTGCGCGCATGGCCGCGCACGCGTCTCAGCTTTCTAGGTTCACAGATTTTAACATCTTCGCGGAGGGGTCCCGTCCGCGCGCCGTTCACCGACACAGCCCCCACATGGGGAGTGGGGCCGGGGCCGTTATCGCACATGCGTGTGCCCTGGGGTCGGTTCTCGCGGCACATCCGTGTGCGCTTTTGCAAAAGCGCACACG
>CACXFC010000132.1 GCA_902766835.1 uncultured Coriobacteriaceae bacterium
CCCCGGAGGAGTTCCGGAATCAGTCCCTTGGATTGGTGGCCTAGTGGGCTGGTATTATTGGCGTCCAAGTTTTGGGGCGCAGTTCACCCCGGCACCGCATGGGGGCCAAGAGCCAAGGACCACGCCCTTGTAAAATTGTCGGAGCTGCAGCTCTATTGTTAGAATGGTGACCCTGGTGACCCTAGGAGGAACCATGACCAATACTGCCGCGGGCGTCGCTCTCCCACCAAAGAACCTCTAGCGCCGATTTCTGATCCTCATACCACTCGTGGTTGCAGTGGCCGTGGGATGTTACGTTCACATCCGCTCGGTGCGTTCGACATACGAGGCCTGGACGCCGGCCTACCTCGACCAAAACGGAGAGGGCTTCAACCGCTATGGGCTGGATGACGTGCACATCGAAGACACCGGCGTGGTGCGCGCCACCAATGTGACCTCCGGAGCCGACGGCGCGGCGTGCGTCACCTTCGAGGCCGTGGCGGATGGCAAGACCGAAGTGACGTTCGGCAGCAAGGAGTTGTCGACCTACTAGAGTATGGAAGTGCGCGACGGGACCGTCCTGTGCAACGGCATAAACTTCTCTGGCTGGAAATCCATCCTCATCTGCGCCTGCATCCTCTTTGGCGTGTCCCTTAATTGCCCCTCGGAATGCACGTGCATTGGGGGCATGCCCCTTATTGCACGTTAGTTACCTCTACGAGCGGTATCGGCTGCTTCGAGGGCCTTTTTGCTGGCCTCGTTCTTGATGGCATTTGCCGCCATGGCCGCAACCCAGGGGCCAAGCACCCAGAGCAGGCAGAGCAGCACGCCCGTGCCCACGCCCCATCCCAGCGCTACCGAGAGCACCAACAGGACAAGGCCTCCCAAACCCCAGCCCTTGGCCTCACGCACAATGGCGCGTACCAGCCCGCTGTCGGTGATGCCGCCCGTCATCTGGCCGATGGCGCGCAGGGGCATGTTGTAGACGAATTCGACGTTCACGTTGGCAGCTCCATTGGCCACCATTCTGCGCTCCACAAAGCCCAGAACTGCGCCGATGAGCATGAGCAGGGGGCTCCGGCTGTGTATGAGGTCGCGGAAGGTCATGCGTTCGTCGATGGTAACGGCGGACTGCGGAAGGGGGCGGCCCAGCAGCGCCGCGAATTGTTCGTCGCTCACGTGGCCGCTCGCCACCTGCCCAGACTCGTATGACAGCAGGTACTTGCCCGCATAAGGGTTGGGAGCGCCCGTGCCAACAAGCTCAATTGTACCAACACACCGTATGTCGTCGCTGGCCGCCGCCACCCGTAGCTCATAGGTGCCGCCCTCGACCTCCCAGGCATCTGTCGCCACGTTCCAGTAGCGGAATGCCTGCTCGCCGAGCGTCAGTGTCACGCGCTTGGCCTCGCCCGACTGCAGGAACACCTTGGCAAAGGCCTTGAGCTCCTGATTCGGGCGGAACACCTCGTGCGTCGTCTTTGCCACATAGAGCTGCACGACCTCTGCGCCAGCAACAGACCCGGTGTTGGCCACGGTTACCGAGACCCTCGTGCCCACGCCACGCACGGCATCACCTGGCTCAACCTGCAGGTTTGAGTAGGCAAAGGTGGTGTAGGAGAGGCCATGCCCAAAGGCGAATGCGGGACGCACGCCCGCCGTCTGGCAGTAGCGATACCCCACGTAGAGACCCTCGCGGTACTCAGCCGTCTTCTCCTGGCTTGGGAAGTTGCCCGCCGTGGGGCTCTCGGACAGGCGCCGATACCACGTCTCCGCGCACTTGCCGGAGGGGTTCACACGACCCATGAGCACGTCGAGTGCAGCACCTGCCCCCGCCTGACCACCCAGCGCCAGGTGCAACAGCGCACGGGCGTTCACCGCCCAGTCCGTCTCAACCGAGGCGCCAGCAGAGAGCAGCACCACCGTGTTGGGGTTGACTGCTGCCACTGCCCTGAGGAAGTGCGCCTGGGCTTCGGGGATGCGCATGTTCAGGCGGTCGATGCCTTCGCTTTCCACCGATTCGTCGAGACCCAGGCACACGATGGCCACGTCCGCCGCACACGCTGCCGCAACGCCCGCCTGCTCGAGTGCGGCGTCATCCGCTCCACTGCGGGCAAAGCCCGGCTCAACGCCCACAAGCTGCAGGTCTTCTTGGTCTATGAGAGCGAACAACGCATCGAGGCGGGTGCAGTTGACCAGCGACGAGCCAGCGCCCTGGTAGCGCGGCTGCAGGGCAAAGTCGCCCAGCAGGGCCACCTTGGTGCCCGGCGTCAGCGGGAGCAGCGCCCGGCCTCCCGCGACTCCCCCGCGTACCTGCGCCTTGTCGTTTTTGAGCAGGACGATGGACTGCGCTGCAATCTCGCGTGCCAGCTGATGATGGGCCTCTTGGTCGAAGGGCTGTCCCTGCTTGGCCTCCACCGCCGCGCGGGTGCGCAAAATCAGGTGAAGGGCCTCCTCCACACGCGCATCGAGCGTTGCCTGCGACACGCGTCCGTCGCGCACGGCCTCCGCCAGCGTGCGAGCCTCATCCAGGCCGGGTGCCGGCATTTCGAAGTTGGAGCCGGCATTGACGCCAGCCACGTGATCGTTGGAGCCACCCCAGTCGGTGACCACCGCGCCGCCAAAGCCCCACTCGCCGCGCAGGATCTCTTTCAGCAGATGCTTGGACTCGTTGGCATAGGTCTCGTTGACCAGGTTGTAGCTAGTCATGATGGTCCAAGGATCGCTCTCGCGAACCACCGTCTCGAAGCCCGTGAGGTACAGCTCGCGCAGGGTGCGCTCGTCCAGCACCGAGTCGGACGCCTGGCGACGCGTCTCCTGGCTGTTGACGGCAAAGTGCTTGGGGCATGCTGCCACACCCTGGCTTTGGATGCCGCGCACGTAGCCGGCGGCCATCTTGCCTGCAAGGACCGGGTCCTCGGAGAAGTACTCGAAGTTGCGCCCGGTCAGCGGGCTGCGCTTGATGTTGAGGCCAGGCCCCAGCACGCAGCCCACGCCCTGGCAGGCAGCCTCCTCGCCCAGCGCCGCGCCAAGGCGCTCGCCCAGGCTTGGGTCCCAGCTCTGTGCCACCGTTGCCGCCGTGGGAAAGCAGGTGGCAGGAAGGCTTCCACCAATGCCCAGATGGTTGGCCGTCTCGGGGTCTTGATGGCGCATGCCATGAGGGCCATCGGAAAACTGCAACTCGGGAATGTTCAGGCTGGGGATGGCGAACGTGCCAAAGGCGGAGGCACCCTGCAGCAAGGCGCACTTCTCTCCCAGCGTCATGCGGGCGATGATGTCTTCGTATGCCATGGTGGTCCCTTCGGCCGAATCTCTTTCGACCTTGAGACTACGCTATGCTTGCCAATCCGCACGCACTCTGGCGCAACTGGTCGTTAGGCTGTCGCGTTTGGGAGCGCAAGGGACACAGAACGCCCGCCCGGGGCACTTCCGCCGCATTGGGACGCTTCTGCCGGACTGGGACACTCCCGCCGGAGGCGTTCGTCCCAACTGGGACAGTTCTGCC
>CACXFC010000133.1 GCA_902766835.1 uncultured Coriobacteriaceae bacterium
CCTTGGTCGCAAAGTTACAAGTTTCACGGAGACCCTATGACTTCTGACGAGATCAAGCGGTTTGACGATTATCACGGGCTCATGGCGTGTCCTGAAGACTTTGACGCCTTTTGGGACGAGCGTGTCGCCGAGGCTGATGCCGTGCCGCTCTCTTGGGAGCTCGTGCCGGACGAGGAACGTACCTGTGGTACCTGTAGCTGCTCCAACCTGTGGTTTACGGGCATGGGGGGAGCGCGTCTGCATGCGCGGGTGCTCATGCCGGCGCAAAAGATGCCTCCGGTGGTGCTGCAGTTCCATGGATACCCCGGTGCCACGCGCAGCTGGCTCGAGCAGGCCTCGTTTGTGGGCATGGGCTGCGCGATTGTGGCGCTTGACTGCCCGGGGCAGGGCGGTCCGAGCCAGGACGTGGGCGGCTTTGTGGGCTCCACGGTGGCGGGGCATCTTCCGGCCGGCTTGGAGGGTCCGGCGGAAGGCCTGTATTACGTCAGGCTCCACCAGGACATCCGCATCCTGTGCAATATCGTGCGTGCCTGCGGCCTGTTCGACGTGAGCCGCGTGTACGTGAACGGCGCCTCGCAGGGAGGCGGGCTGGGCATTGCCTGCTGCGCGCTCAACGCCGGCCTCGTGAGCAAGGCAGCCATCCTGTACCCGTTCCTCTCCGACTTTGGGGCGGTCATGGAGCTGGGGGCAGACCTCATTGCCTACGAGGGGCTGCGCTACCACGCGCGGTGGCTCGACCCAACCGGAGAGCGCCAGCATGAGTGGCTGGGCAAGCTCGCCTACGCTGACACGAAGAACTTTGCCCACCTCGTGCGGTGTCCGGTGCTGTTTGGCACGGGCCTGGCCGACGTGGTCTGCCCGCCCCAAACCCAGTGCGCGGTGTACAACGAGCTTGACTGCCCCAAGACGCGCCATCTGTACCCAGGACGCGGCCACGAAGAGATTCAGGAGTTTGACGACCTGATCATCCGCTTCTTCTGCGCGGAGGGAGAGGGGAGTGATGCCCTGTGAGTGCTACTTCGGTTGCCACTGATTGGCGTGCGGCCAACGAGCGGGCACGGCTTCATGCGCGTGACTGCAACCTTGTTTTGGAGCCTGTCGAGCTGGGCAATCCCTGCGCCCGCTACGCTACGCTCACCGCTTTGTCGCTTGATGGGCAGGAGCTTCAGGCTCGCGTCATCGTCCCTACCTCCGAGGGTGCGCATCCCGCGCTGCTCATGTTCCACGACGCGACGCGCGATGTGCGCGGCTGGCATCACATGACCCGCTTCGTCGCGCTGGGTTTCTCGGTGCTGGCCCTGCAGAGCCGTCCGGGCGTGCGCGGCGTGCTGGTGGACGAGCCCTTGGTAGTGGGGGACGGCCTGGGCGTTGCCATGCGCGTGATGGGCGAGGAGCCGCAGCGCCTGGGCAGGGCGCTCGATGCCGCCACGGCCGATGTGCTGCGGCAGACCTACCTCGATGCCCTGGTGCTGGCCCACCTTGCGGCGCGCGTGCCCGGCGTGGATGCTTCGCGGCTCGTCACCTGGGGCGAGGGGCTCGGCGCTGGCCTGGCGCTGGTTGCCGGATCGCTTGCCGGGGCGCGCGGCGTCTGCGCGCTCAACCCGATGCCCGCGGCGCTTGACGATGCGTGCGCCGAGCTCGACGTGGCGCGCATCGCATGTGGGTGCGCGTGCCCCGTGCTGCTTGGCACCTGCATGCTCGACCTGCAGGCAACACCCGAGGCGCAGGACGTGCTTGCCCAAGCATTGCCGCAGGTACGTCGCTTGCACTACCCACGCTATGCCCATGAGCGCGTCAATGCGTTCGAGGACGAGGTCATGGTGTTCCTTGCAGACTTGATGCGTAATCCTTGTCCATAAGTTTTATGACTATCATCGTCAGTCCGACGCCTGCCCAGGCGCCGCTCAATACAAGACCCGAAAGGACCTGATTCAATGACTTCCAACTTCAAGATCTCCGGTGTTGTGCCTCCCGTTGTGGTTCCCGACACGCCCGACCGCAAGCTCGACATCGCTTCGTACGAGCGCAGCCTCAACCGCATGATCGACGCAGGGGTCGACGGCCTGTTCGTCCTGGGTTCGTCGGGCGAGGTGGTCTTCTCGACCGACGAGCGTCGCGAGGAGGTCATTCGCGAGTCGGTGCGCATCATCGACGGGCGCGTGCCCGTGCTTGCCGGCATCATCGACACCGAGACCGAGCGCGTGATCGAGCAGGGCAAGCGCGCCCAGGCGCTGGGCGTTGACGCGCTGGTGGCAACCGCCCCGTTCTATGCCCTGGGCGGCGAGACCGAGAACGCCGAGCACTTCCGCATCCTGCACGACGAGCTTGAGCTGCCCATCTTTGCCTACGACATTCCCGTGTGCGTGCACACCAAGCTCAGCTGGAAGCTGCTGGCCAAGCTCGGCGAGGAGGGCGTGCTTGCCGGCGTGAAGGACTCTTCGGGCGACGACATCTCGTTCCGTTACCTCTGCCAGGAGAATGCCAAGATGGGGCACCCCATGAGCATCCTGACCGGCCACGAGATCGTGGTTGACGGCGCCTATCTGTCCGGCGCCGACGGCTCGGTCCCCGGCCTTGCCAACGTTGAGCCCGAGGGCTACGTGCGCATGTGGAAGGCCGCGCAGGCGGGCGATTGGGCTACCGTTCGCGCCGAGCAGGACCGTCTGAACGAGATTAGTCATATCTTTGACGTGACGAGTGGCCTGCAGGGCTACGCCGGTGGCGTGGGTGCCTTCAAGACCGCACTGTGGCTGATGGGCATCTTCGACTCCAACCAGATGCCTCGCCCGGTGAAGGCCATGGAGGGCGCCAACGTCGAGGCCATCCGCAAGGTGCTTGCCGACAACGGCCTGCTCTAACTCATCCTTTAGGCGCGCAGAGAAGGAGAACGACATGACACGGATCGTGGGACTCGACATTGGTGGCACCAAGATCGCCTCGGCGCTCGTGACGCTCGAGGAGGGCTCGGCCCCCGTCATTGAGTACGTGGGCAAGATTCCCACCGAGGCAAAGCTTGGCGGCGCACACGTGCTGGCAAACGCCATTGCCTCGGCCCGTCGCGTCATAGAGGCGGCCGGTGGCAAGGTTGATGGCATCGGCGTCTCCAGCGCTGGCGTGATTGACCCGGCTACGGGCGACGTCACCTATGCCAACGAGATCATGCCCGGCTGGGGTGGCACGCACCTGGGCGCCGAGCTTGAGGCGGCCTTTGGCGTGCCTGCTCGCGTGCTCAACGACGTGCATGCCCACGCGCTGGGCGAGGCGCGCTGGGGTGGCGGCCGCGACGCGGGCAGCTGCCTGGTGGTTGCCGTGGGCACCGGCATTGGCGGCGCCTTCGTCGAGGATGGCCACATCATGCTGGGCGCCCATAACGAGGCAGGCCACATTGGCCATGTGAGCTGCACCGATGCGGCTGGCGTGCCCTGCTCGTGCGGGGCGACGGGCCATCTGGAGCCCATTGCGGCAGGCCCTGGCATCATCGACCGCTACGTGGAGCTGGGCGGGGAGGCCACGCTTGCCGACGGCACGCCCATCGACGGCGCCGAGATCGACCGCCGCGCAGCGGCAGGGGACGAGGCGGCCATAGCGGCCGAGGCCCGCTCCGGCCACGCCATCGGCGAGGTGCTGGGTAGCCTGGTCAACATGCTCGACCCCGACTGCGTGATTCTGTCCGGATCTGTGGCGCAGTGCGGCGACGCCTGGCACGATGCGATGAAGCGCGGATGGCACGAGGCGGTCATGCCTCCCGTGGCGCAGACCCCCGTGGTCTCGGGCGAGCTGGGCGGCAACGCGCCGCTCATCGGTGCCGCCGAAAACGTGGTGGCGTCGGCCTATCGCAATCTTGCATAGCTGAGTTAAGGAGACAAGCATGCATCCCGTTATCGAAGCAATCAAGGGTGGCCTCATCGTCTCGGTGCAGGCGTATCCGGGCGAGCCCCTGCGCAACCCCGAGACCATGGCCCTCATGGCACGCGCCTGCGAGCTGGGCGGTGCCGCGGCCATTCGCTGCCAGGGCCTTTCCGACATCTCGGCCATCAAGGGCCGCGTGGACATTCCCGTCATCGGCCTGTGGAAGGAGGGGCATGAGGGCGTCTACATCACCCCGACCCTGCGCCATGCGCTGGCCTGCGTGAATGCGGGCTGCGACGTGGTGGCCATCGACGCCACCGACCGCCCGCGCCCTGACGGACGCACCTTTGCGCAGACGGTTTCGTGCCTGCGCGCCAAGACCGAGACCCTCATCATGGCCGACTGCATGACCATCGACGACATCCGCAATGCCGTGGCATGTGGCTGCGACCTGGTCTCCACGACGCTGTCGCACAACAAGCCCGCCATTGAGACGACGCTTGAGGAGGGGCCCGACATCGCCCTGCTCCAGCAGGCCACGAGCGAGTTCCCCGGGCTGCCCATCATCTGCGAGGGCCACGTGCACACGCCCGCCGACGCCAAGGCGGCCATCGACGCGGGCGCCTGGGCTGTGGTTGTGGGCACGGCCATCACGCATCCCACCTCGCTCACCAGCTGGTTTAAGGCGGCTATCGAGAGCTAGGCACACGCCGCAGACGCGCGGGAAAAGCGCGCAACTATTGACACAACAACGATCGCAAGGAGGTTGCCATGAAGATTCGTCACGCAAAAGACTACGACGACATGAGTCGCAAGGCAGCAAACATCATATCGGCGCAGGTGATCCTCAAGCCCTGCTCCATCTTGGGCCTCGCCACGGGCACCACGCCCATTGGCGCGTATCGCCAGCTCATCGATTGGTACAACAAGGACGACGTCGACTTCTCCGAGGTCATTACCTACAACCTCGACGAGTATCGCGGCCTGTCGCACGATGACCCGCAGAGCTACCACTACTTCATGCGCAAGAACTTCTTCGACCACATCAACATCGATCTGGCCAACACCCATGTGCCCGACGGCTCCAATCCCGATGCCGATGCCGCCTGCTCCGAGTACGACGAGATGGTCCGCGCAGCCGGATATGTTGACCTGCAGCTTCTGGGCATTGGCAACAATGGCCACATTGGCTTCAACGAGCCCGACGACGTGTTCAGCAAGGGCACCCATTGCGTCGACCTCACCGAGAGCACCATCCAGGCGAACAGCCGCCTGTTCGACCGCATCGAGGACGTGCCGCGCCAGGCGTACACCATGGGCGTGCAGACCATCATGCACGCACGCTCCATCCTGGTTATTGCTAATGGCGAGGCAAAGGCCCAGGCGGTCTACGACATGTGCTACGGACCGGTGACCCCGCGCGTGCCGGCTTCGATCCTGCAGCTCCACACCAACTGCACGGTCATTGCTGACGAGGCGGCACTCTCGCTCTGCCCGAAGGCGTAGGAAAACCTGCTGACGTGCACTGGGGGGCATGCCCCTGCCCCCAAAGATTCAAGTGCAGTGATATACGAGGGGCAACTAAGGGACACGCCCTTTTTGCCCCGCGGGGCAAAAAGGGCGTGTCCCTTAGTTGCCCGCTGAGCTCGTCTTCAGGAGCAAAGGGTGTGCCCCCAGTGCATGTTGGTGCTAACCTTGGTCTAACGAAGGTCCGGTGAAAGGAAGTATGCTCATGAAGTTCCGTGGCGTGAATCTTGGCAACTGGCTGGTGCTCGAGAAGTGGATGGGCGCCTCTCCGCTCTCGTCGGCGCAGGCGGAGGATGACCGCGGACTTATCGACGAGATTCCCGCCGAGCAGCTTGCCGAGGCGCTCGAGCGTCACCGCTCCACCTTCATCACCGAGATGGACTTCGTCTGGCTGAGCCAGGTGGGCTGCGACTTGGTGCGCATTCCCGTTCCGTACTACCTCTTTGGCACCGAGCACCACACCGCATGCGTGGAGCACCTGGACCATGCCCTGGAATGGGCGCAGCGCTGGGGCATCAAGGTGCTCATCGACCTGCATACGGTGCCCATGAGTCAGAACGCCTTTGACAACGGCGGCTACATGGGCCTGTGCGCCTGGGCGCAGGACCCGGCGCGCATCGACTTTGCGATAGACGTGCTCGAGCAGATTGCCAAGCGCTACGCAGGCCACCAGGCGCTTTGGGGCATCGAGGCGCTCAACGAGCCGGCCAACGAGTTCATGCTCAACATGAACCTAAAGAACTACGGCAAAAGCTTCCCGGAGCGCGTGGCCAAATCGAAGGTCATCCCCCGCGAGACGCTCCTGGACTTCTACAACCGCGTGTACCAGCGCCTGCGCCCCATTGTGGGCCCAAAGGTGGCGCTGGTGTTCCACGACCAGTTCGAGCTTGCTTCCTGGGACAACCTGCTGCCTCAGGACAAGTACGAGAACATCGTCATTGACACGCATATGTACCTCAACTTCAACGAGTGGGGCTTCACGCGCTTTGATGGTCCCGAGTATCAGGCGAAGGTGGCCGAGTTCGCCGAGCAGCTGCGTGCGGCAGCCCAGCATCACCAGGTGCTGGTGGGCGAGTGGTGCCTGGGCAACCACAGCCCGCTCAAGCGTGAGCTGGATGACGAGGGGAAGCGTGCGTTCTACCGCGAGCTTTCCGACGCGCAGCTCGATGCCTGGGATGAGGGCATTGGTGGCTGCTATTGGAGCTATCGCGTGGACAACCCCAAGCAGCCCGAATGGGATCTGCGCACCTGCGTGGTGAAGGGTTGGCTCGACCTGCATCACGGATGCGAGGACAACGCAGCTTCCGGCAACGACCTGCTGTCGGCCCTCGGCCTGCTGTAGCGTTATAGGGCAAACGTGCGCTGGTGCAATTAGGGGACACGCCCTTTTTTGCCCCGCGGGGCAAAAAAGGGCGTGTCCCCTAATTGCCCCAGCGCACGTCAGTTGCCAGAGCAGCGAATGGTGGTGGTGACTCCTGTGCTTCCGTCCTGCACAGTGAGCGTGGCGTCGCCTGTACCCATACGCACGATCGCCTGCGCGCGGCCGTAGTAGGTGGTCTGGCTGCCGGTGTCGAAGCGCTCCTCGGTGCGTGGGCGGGCGCTGCCGAAGGCCAGCAGCTCTGCGCTCTCAACATGTGCCGCAAGCAGGCGGTCGTCGTTGTGCTCAACGGTGCCGACCTCATCGGCAAGGGCCACCTCGACAAACACCAGCTCCCCGGCGCGGGCCGTCTTGCGGTCGGGCCACAGGCACACCTGCACGGCTGAGGCCGAGCGCAGCACCGTGCGCCCCAGCTCCTCGCCCTTGGCGGTAAGGGCCGTTGCCACCAGCTCTCCGGGCTCGTAGGGCACGCGCCAGCGGCAGATGCAGCCACGCGGGCGCTTGCGGCCAATGGAGCGGCCGTTGAGGTGCAGGTCGACGACGGGAGCATCGGAGAATACCTCCACCACCGCGCGCTCGCCGTCGCAGCCCTTCCAGCTCCAGCTGGGAAGGCCGTTCGAGAAGCGCCAGATGGCACGCGCGGGAGCGGCGCCCCTGCCCAGGGGCTGCACGGCTATCAGGGGATTGTCGTGCGCCTTGCCCCAGGCGGCCTGCGCCAGGAACAGCTCGGCATTGGGATGGCCGCAGATGTCGATGGCACCTTGGTTGGCCAAGAGCCACGGGTAGGACTTCTGGAAGGCGCGATCGGGGTCGTTGTAGGTCCAGGCGCCGCAACCCGCCTCGCCCAGATAGTCCCAGGCAGACCAGATGAAGTCGCCCACAAGGTAGGGGAGGCGCTGCATCGCGCGCCAGTTGCGCACCACGTCTCCGCAGAGGGTCTCCGATCCCATGATGATGCGATGGGGGTGCAGGATGCCGTCCATGCGATAGCGCCCGCATGCGTAGTTGTAGCCCGCGATGTCGAGGCGATCGAGTGCGGGCGAGCAAGCGCGGTCGAAGGCAGGGGTGTCGGCCATGTGGTTCATGCCAAAGCCAATGGCCTGCGAGAGCGCATTGAAGGTGGAGCTGGTGAGGCCGGACTGCGACGCCTCGCCTCCCTCGCCCATGCCACCCTCCTCGGCATCGTAGATGGCCTTTCCCCGCGCCGCGCTGCCCAGGATGGTGAGGTTGATGCCGCAGGTCACCGGCCTGCTCGCATCTGCCGCATGCAGACGCGCGACCATCTGCTCGATGGCGTCAATCCCCTCGGCGCAGCGTGGCTCGCTGACCTCGTTGCCAATGGACCACATGATGACCGAGGGGTGGTTGTAGTCGCGGGCCACCATCGCGTCGAGGTCTTCCGTGTGGTGCTCGCGCCACTCGCCTGCGTAGTCATAGGGATTCTTGTGGTCAAACCACTGGTCCCAGGTCTCGTCAACCAGATAGACGCCGTATTCGTCGCAGGCCTCCACCGTGGCGTCTGAGGCGGGGTTGTGGGCCGAGCGCACGGCGTTGAACCCGGCCTCCTTGAGCATGCGGATGCGGCGCCTGTCAGCCTCTGGCCAGGCAGCGGCTCCGAGGATGCCATTGTCGGCGTGGATGCAGCCGCCGCGCAGCAGGGTGCGCTCGCCATTCACGAACAGGCCGTCGGTGCTCCACTTCAGCTGACGGATGCCAAAGGTGCCCTCGGCCCGGTCCAGCTCCTGACCCTGCGCGTACAGGGTCGCTCGCCACGCATACAGGTGCGGGTCGTCTGCGCTCCAAAGCCTGGCGCCAGGGACCGTCAGCTCGAGCGAGGGTCCCCAGCCCTTGGCCACGGTCTGCCCTTCGTCGACAAGCTCGAAGAGGACCTCGTCGGAGGTGGTGTCGATCTCAACCTTGATGCGTGCGGGATCGATTGAGAGCGTAACGATGCGCACGGACTCGGGCGCAAGGCACTGCGCGGTTCCTTCCCAGAGCCAGACGGGCCGGAAGATGCCTGCGCCGGTGTACCAGCGCGAGTCGGGCTGCGCGGCATTGTCGCAGGTGACGACCAGCTCGTTCTCCTCGCCGGGAAGCAGGGCGTCAGAGAGGTCGGCAAAGAAGGGCGTCCACCCATAGGCGCAGGCAGCTACCTCGTGGCCGTTGAGCGTTGCGCGGGCATGGCGGTACACGCCGCCAAACTGCAGGACGATGCGGCGCTGCGCCCAGCTAGCGGGCGCAAGGAAGCGCTTCACGTAGCGGTACGTGCCCCCGGCGAAGTTGCCCTGCTCGCCCGTGGAGGGGGCGTCGGGCGTGCGCTGCGAGCCAATCATGGCGTCATGGGGGAGGGTGACCGGCGTGCCTACGGTGCTATTGTCTCGGTAGAATACCCATCCGTCATTGAATGAGGAGCGGCGCATGGTGCTTCCTTTCTGGGCAGGTTTGTGGAGCTAGGCGGGGTTGGCGTACGCCGGGAACCCGCATGGATGACTAGTGGCGGGTTTTGTCTTCGAAGCACTCGCAGAAGCGCGCGGAGAACGAAGGCTCCTTGTGGCCGAGGGCCAGGTGCGGCGTGGCGCCATATTCGGCAACCCTGAAGGAGGCGATGCCCTGGCGGCGCTCCTCGGTGTAGACCGTGGTGATGGAGCTGGGGGCCGCGCACAGGCCGTGCCAGAGGACCATGGGCGACACGCTCAGCAGCCTCGAGACGAGAAGGCACCCCAGGCCATAGTGGCAGAAGAGGGCCAGGGTGTCGTGATTTGCCTGCTTGACCCGGTAGATTCTGCCAGAGCGCTCGTAGCCGTGCTGTGCGAGCAGGCCGTCGAACGCGGTGCAGACGTTCAGGTAGGCTTCCTTGACGCCCGCCTTCTCCATGGCAGGCTCCTCGTACCAGTGGTCGGTATAGAAGATGTCGCGCTCGGTCCAGTCTTCGGGCAGCCAGTCCCAGGCGCATGCCGGCACGATGGGCGAGCCGGAATGGCGTACCTTGGGGCGGAACTCTCGCAGCCACTCCAGCGTGGTGGCGCTGAGGTCCTTGGCGTCGAGCGTGGGCTGGGCGGTCTCTTGGGCGCGGCCGAGGGGCGACACGTAGGCATAGTCTATGGGCGTGTCTTTGAGATAGCCCGCCAGCAGAGCGGCTTCGGTGCGACCGGTGGACGTGAGCGAATCGTGCACGTAGTCGGGGTCGCCGTGGCGGATTATGAGTAGCTTCATACGGGGTGCTCCTTGGGCCTGCGTCTTGGACTGCCATGATACGCGATATGCGCACGAACGCCGTCAGATTGACGAAGGCTGCAGAGATGCCTCCGGTGTGTCAGGGGGACGGAAGTGTTGGCACGCTGGCAATTAAGGGACACGCCCTTTTTTGCCCCGCGGGGCAAAAAAGGGCGTGTCCCTTAATTGCCTAGGGGCGAGGGTATCGCCCCTTTGAAATGCTTACTTCTTGCCGAGGCACATGCGCACGAAGGAGGGCTCGAAGTGCTTGGCGCGCGTGCCCGAATAACCCATGTCGTGGCTGGAGATGGCCTCCATCTCCTCGGCGGTTAGCTCGAAGTCCCAGATGTCGAAGTTCTCGCGGATGCGCTCGACATGCGTGGACTTGGGGATGACCACCACGCCGCGCTGCACGTTCCAGCGCAGCAGCACCTGGCCGACGGTCTTGCCGTGCGCCTCGGCGATGGCAATGAAGCCCTCGTCCTCGAAGGGGTTGTAGCGGCCGCCGCCCAGAGGCGCCCATGCCTCGGGCACGACGCCGTAGCGATGCATGACGTCCATCGCAGACTCCTCGGCCATCAGGCCATGCTCCTGGGTGTAATAGGGGTGCAGCTCCACCTGGTTGACGGCGGGGATGACCTCCACGCACTCGCAGAAGTTGGTGAGGATGTTGGGGTAGAAGTTGCTGACGCCAATGGCGCGGAGCTTGCCGGCTTTGTAGGCGTCGGTCATGGCGCGCCATGCGGCGAAGTAGTCGTTGAGGGCCTGATGCTCGAGGTAGAGGTCGAGGTAGCCAACGTCCAGACGGGCAAGCGAGGCGTCGATGCCTGCCATGGCGGTGTTATAGTCGCGCATGTCGGTGACCCACAGCTTGCTGGTGACGAACAGGTCTTCGCGCGTGCAGATGCCGTCGGCAATGGCGCGGCGCACGGCTGCTCCCACGGCCTCCTCGTTGTGATAGGCGGTGGCGGTGTCGATGAGCCGGTAGCCAATCTTGATGGCCTCGTAGACGGAGTCTTCGCATTCCTTCAGGTCGGGAACCCTGAACACGCCAAAGCCCATCATGGGCATCTTGGCACCGGTGTTCAGGGTTACATACTGCTGCTGCATGGCGTCTCCTAACGTGGCGTGTGGCGATTCACAACTCAAGCTTAGCAGGGGAGCGTTGCCCCATGCCTATCCTTTTGCTTATGGTTCGCATGCCTCAGACTTATGGGACACCCCCGCCGGAGGCGTTCGTCCCAGGTGGGGCGAACGCCTCCGGCGGGGGTGTTTCGGTGCACGTTGGGACCGTGTGCCCTTAGATTACGTCCACGAGCTGGCCGACGAAGACGGTGTGTGCGTCGCTGGCGTAGAAGTCTCCCAGCTGTGCCCGGATGTCGGCGGGCATCTGGTCGAGCTGGATTGCGTGGGTGTAGATTTTCTTGCACACGAGCGTGGTCGTTGCCTCCTCGAAGGTCATGCCATGCTCCAGCGCCTTGGGGGTAAGCGAGGTGAGGGCCACCTTGTTGGTGTCGCGTCCGCTCTTTGCGCCAAGGATGCCGAGGTCGCGCTTGTGAGCGTTGTCAAAGAGCTGCACGGTGAAGTAGTCGTTGTCCAGCAGGAATTGGTGCGTGTAGCGCCAGGGATGCACGAAGACCGTGACGGTCGGGCGGCTCCAGAGCACACCGGCCGTACCCCAGCCGATGGTCATGGTGTTCCAGCCGGCGTCTTCGGTACCGGCGGTGACGAGCGCCCAGTCACCGCTTACACGCTGTACGAATTCGGCCTGTGCGTCGAGGAAGCGCTGAGGGATGTTTGCGGGCATGGCAATCCTTTTCTCGTGGGTGTGAGCTGCTCTACTCGAAGGCGTGGAAGGTAGGAACCATGTGGTCGTAGGTGTAGAAGCCCTTGAACCCCAGCTCGGACAGGTAGCGCTGGAAGTGGCGCAGGTAGGCGCCAAGATGCGCGGGCGTGTGGGAGTCGGACCCCAGCGTGAGGATGGTGCCACCGAGATCGCGGTACAGCTCCAGAATCTCGCGTGCGGGCTGGGAGTCCGCCAGGCCGTAGCGGACGCTCGAGGTGTTGAGCTCGATTCCCTTGCCCTGCGCGATGGTGTGCTCAAGCGTGGCGGCCACCAGATCGCGGTTCTCGGGGAAGGGCAGGGGGCCAGCCGGGTCGTAGCGCTTGATGAGGTCGAGGTGCGCAAGCACGCTCCAGTGCTCAAAGCTGGTGGCCACGTCGTAGAGCTCCTGGTAGTAGGCGCGGTCGTACTCCTGCTGGGTGTGTCCCTCCTGAAACTCACCGGTCCAGAACTCGAGGTCTCCCACCTGGTGGATGGAGAGCAGCGTGAAGTCAAGATGTTGCCCCCAGCGCTCCCACAGGCTGTTGAACTGGGCAATCGTGTGCGTCTGCACGCCAAACTCGAGCCCCGTCTTGATGATGAGGCGCCCGGCCCATTTCTCGCGCAGCTCTTCGATGCAGGGGAAGTAGGCATCATAGTCGACGTTGAGCACGCGCTGACCATCGAAGACCTTGGCAGTGAGCGCCTGGTCCCAGTCGGGCTTGATGCCGTAGTCAACATGGTCGGTAAAGCAGATCTCGTCCAGATTCTGCTTCCAGGCATCTTCGCATACGGCTTCGGGCGGATACCAGGAGTCGTCCGAGAACATGCAGTGAACGTGGTAGTCAGCCAGCATGGATATCTCCTATCGGGTTGGGTCTTGGAAGAAGTATACGAGAAGGCCGTGTCCGCTGACGCCTGCGATGAGTCAAGCGGGGTTGTAGCGACTGCATCAGCTAACTCGCGGGGCAATTAAGGGACACGCCCTTTTTTGCCCCGTGGGGCAAAAAAGGGCGTGTCCCTTAATTGCCCCTTATATACCGCTGCACTTGGCTCATCTTTGGGGGAGGGGCGTCTGCGTGCCAAAAGTGGAAACCGCAAACAACTTCCAAGGCAGCCAGGGGCATACCCCAGCACACGTCCATTTCAAAGAGGTGGGGTCATCGCCTCTTTGAAATAACGAGGGTAGCCCAGTGCACGCCTGCTGCAGTTTGGCGTTGCCGGTTTCGTCAACTCGCAAACTCCTGTATCTTGGTCTTCCGGTAAGGGAAATGTAAGCTTGCGGCAGTGCCGCCTTACGCGCAGCGGGGCACAGCGGGCCCTGCGATGCGCGGGAGGGACCATCACATGGCTTGGTTTGACGAGGCAGTCTTCTATCACATCTACCCCTTGGGCCTCTCGGGTGCTCCCAAGAAGAACGACTACGGCGAGCCGGTGCATCGCCTGAACGACCTTGTCCCGTGGATCGACCACATCAAGCGGCTGGGCTTCACGGCGCTCTACATCGGCCCGCTCTTCCAGTCGGTGGGCCATGGCTACGAGACGACCGACTACCGCCTGCTCGACAGCCGCCTGGGCACCAACGACGACCTGAAGAACTTCGTGGCAACCTGTCACAAGGCGGGCATCAAGGTGGTCTTCGACGGGGTCTTCAACCACGTGGGCCGCGACTTCTTCGCCTTCAAGGACCTGCAGGCAAACCGTGAGAACTCCGCCTACCGCGACTGGTTCTGCAACGTCAACTTCTGGGGCAACAACGAGTACAACGACGGTTTCTCCTACGACAACTGGGGTGGCTACAACCTGCTGGTAAAGCTCAATCAGCGCAACCCTGCCGTGCGCGACTACATCTGCGATGTCATTCGCTTTTGGGTCAGCGAATTTGACGTGGACGGCATCCGCCTGGATGCGGCCGACGTGCTCGACTTCGAGTTCATGAAGGCGCTGCGCCAGACCGCCGATGCCGTCAAGGC
Source organism: uncultured Coriobacteriaceae bacterium (assembly GCA_902766835.1). Taxonomy (GTDB): domain Bacteria; phylum Actinomycetota; class Coriobacteriia; order Coriobacteriales; family Atopobiaceae; genus UBA1367. The sequence continues at coordinate 13,763 of CACXFC010000133.1, forward strand.
AGACTTCTGGCTGATGGGCGAGGTTATTCATGGCGACTATTCGCGCTGGGCAAACGAGCGCACACTCCACAGCGTGACGGACTATGCCCTGCACAAGGCCTTCTTTAGTGGCCACAACGACCACAACTACTTTGAGATTGCCCATACCGTTCGCAGGACCATCGGGCTGGTTCCCGCGCACATCAAGCTCTACAACTTCGTTGACAACCACGACGTGGAGCGCATCAGCACCAAGCTGCACAACAAGGCCCACTACCTGCCGGTTCACATCCTGCTGTACACCCTGCCGGGCATCCCCTCGGTCTATTACGGCAGCGAGTTTGGCATTGAGGGGCGCAAGGAGCGCTATTCCGACGATTCGCTGAGGCCGTGCATAAAGCTGAGCGAGCATGCGGATGACTACGAGAGCAACCCCTGCACCAAGCTGATTGGTGCTCTGGGGCAGATTCGTAGGGCGTACGTGGCCGATCTTACGTGGGGCGACTATCGCGAGCTGCACCTGACAACAGAGCAGTATGCCTTCGCGCGCGGTGGTCTGCTCGTGGCGGTGAACAACGCCAACAACGAGGCCTCGTTTAGCTTGGATGCAAATGCTGTGGCGTATGTGGGCTTGCTGGGAGGGGAGCGCTTTGAGGTGGTCGACGGGCGCCTTGAGGTGAAGCTACCCGCCAACGGGGGAGAGATCTTTGCGCCCCTGGATGGTGATGGCGAAGCCATTATCTCCGAGGTGCCTGCCACAGCTGGTGTGATGAAGGACGTTGCGTGGGAGGCCCCGCACGACGATCAGGACAAGAATGCGCTGGATGATGGGGGCTCTGCTACCAAAGAGCTGCCCACCGAGATTCCCAACATTGCCTACGAGGACATGACGGTGGAGCAGCTTCAGGCGGCAATTCTGGCAAAGATGGCCGCCAATGGGCCGGTGAATGAGCAGATGCGCAGGAGCGTGACCGACAACATCTGGCACGATTCGCTTATCAACTGGGTAAAGAGCTTCAGGTAAAAGGTAAGTCAAGCGGTGAGAGTCGGGAGCCGTGGCATGCCAATGGGAAGGCTTTCCTTTGGCATGCCTCGTTGCCTAGTACTTGCGCGACAAGGCTAGGTATGACACGAAGTAGCCTAGCGTCTGTGCTCCTACGACGATGGCGAGAGTGCTAGCGGTATCCGTGTGCCCCAGCGCGCGTAGCACCACGCTCAAAACCGCCAGCACCAAGACGCTTACCCGGAACGTAAGGTCGGCTGCCTTGTTTGCCACGAAGACATTTCGCTCATCGGTGTGTGCCGTGTCAAGCTTCTTTGCGTAGGCGGGATCGTTATGGTAGCGCCAAGCTTGTATGAGTCTGATGCCCGCCACACCCGCAAGGGTGCCGCCTAAGCCACTCCAATACGGGCCAAGGTATTCCAAGATGCCGAGTACAACCAGTACGACACCCACGGCGAACAGTACTGCATACCACAGGGTTTTCTGAGACTGAGTCATGCTACTCATCCTCCTCGAAGAGGAACACGTCCTCAATGGAAAGGCCAAACCGCGCGGCAATCTTGTGGGCAAGCAAGATCGAGGGATTGTACTTGCCCCGCTCGAGCGAGATGATGGTCTGCCGCGAAACGCCTACCTCGTCTGCAAGCATCTGTTGCGTGAGCTGATGATCATCCCTCAACTCTGCAATGCGATTATTCACCTCGTCCTCCAAACGTAAAGCTAGCTTGACATCACTATAGCGCGTTGCACAGCGATGTCAAGCTAGCTTTACGTTTATTTGCAACGAGTACGTGGAGTCCGTGGCGGTTATGCGCGCTGGTGGACGAAGGCGGCAAACTGCTCGCCTTCCTCGAGGGTCTTCACGCGCACCATATAGAAGGTATTCCCCAGGTCGTCGGAGAGCACGTCGGCCATGCGACCCTGCATGCAGATGGCCTCCCCGTAGCGTGCCATGATCTCGTCGTGGGTGTGGACGTAGGTGTGGCAGTCGCGCTGCGAGGCATACACGCAATAGTACTGGTCGCCGTTGGGGCCGTGGGTGGTGGTGCCGGTGGTGACCATGTCGGCCCAGATCTGGTAGATGTCAGCCGAGTGGGCGAAGTTGATCATGTCGGGGTCATAGCCGCCGGGCGCGCGCACGTTGACCTCGAGGCCCACGTAGTCGCCCTTCTTGCCCAGGCCTGGCTTGTCGGCAGTCAGGCGGAAGAACTCCATGTGCACGAAGCGGTTGGTGATGCCGAAGGCCTTGGCAGTGGCGCGCGCCAGCTTGGCAAGCTTGGGGTCAACGTCCGGGCAGGTGTAGTACCAGACGTCGAGCATCTGCTCAACGGTAGCGGCAATGTCCACCGGATACTCGGACTGGTTCTCGAAGAGAGTGTTGCCCTGCGCGTCGACGATGGCCTCGAAGGAACAGATGTCGCCGGTCACGAACTCCTCCATCACATAGGGCTCATGACGCTCTTCGACGAGGAACCTCTCAAGGGCCGCCTCGTCTTCGATCTTGAAGGTTCCGCCCGCGCCCACGCCGCGCTCGGGCTTGGTGAACAGGGGATAGCCCGCCTCGGCCGCCAGCGCCCGGCAGGCCTCGGCGTCGGCCACCAGCGCCTGGCGCGCGGTGGGCACGCCGGCCGCGGCGTAGAGCGGCTTCATCTCGGCCTTGGACTGCCAGCGGGCCATGAGC
>CACXFC010000134.1 GCA_902766835.1 uncultured Coriobacteriaceae bacterium
CTAGGATGGAAGACGATCAGGCAGCACCGCGTCGAATTGGGGTACGCGGCATGATCTGATGGTCCGGCAAAACGTCCGGGGTCCCCTATAATGTCCGGGTACGAATTGCAACCTACTCTTTTGGGCAAACGGCACATGGGCGAAGACGCGCGCCTTGGGCGCACCACCACATTCGAAGAGCTTCTTCAGCGCGAGGGCAAGCTGGTCTACAAGACCAAGGGCTCGTCCATGCGCCCCATGCTGCACGAGAACCGCGACCTAGTGGTCATCCTGCGCAAGGACGGCCGGCTGAAGCCCCTCGACGTGGCACTCTACCGGCGCGGCCCGCAGTACGTGCTGCACCGCGTGATCAAGGTCACCGATACGGGCTATCTCATCCGCGGCGACAACACCTACGCGCTGGAGCGCGTGCCGGAGGATGCCGTGATCGGCGTGCTTGCCGGTTTCAACCGCAAGGGAACCTATCGCGAGGTGAACGACGCCGCCTACCAGCGCTACGTGCGCCTGTGGAACGCCGCCTATCCCCTGCGCGCCGCCCTCATTCCCGGCGTGCGCCTCGCCCGAAGAGCCATGAGAAGACTGGGGCTGATGGAACGTGGATAGCACGCTTCGCTGGCTATACAAGGTGTCGGGCAAGTGCAAGGGCTACATCGTGGCCCTCACGCTCATCCAGGGCGCATCGGGCTGCGTGGGCGTGCTGTATGCGCTGCTCATGCGCGACATCGTCGACTCCGCCGTGGCCAAGAACGCCGACGCATTCCGCCACTACGTCACGCTCATCATTTGCCTGGTGATTGCGCAGATCGCGCTGGGCGCCGTCATCAGCTGGCTGAGCGAGCTCTCGCGCAGCGACATGGAGAACATCCTCAAGCGGCGCGTGGTGGACGCGGTGCTGCGCAAGGACTACGCCTCGGTGAGCGCCATCCACAGCGCCGAGTGGCTGAACCGCATCACCGGCGACACCTCCACGGTGGCCAACGGTGTCATCAGCATGATTCCCAACCTGGTGGGCACCATCGTGCGCTTTCCCTCGGCGTTGGTAATGATCATCTCGCTCGATCCGGTGTTTGCCGCCATCCTGGTGCCCGGCGGCATCCTGATGGGCATCCTGGCGTTCCTCTTGCGCCGCGTGCTGAAGCGCCTGCACAAGGACATCCGCGAAAGCGACGGACGGCTGCGCGTCTACCTGCAGGAACACATTGGCAACCTCATGATGATCAAGTCGTTTGCCGCCGAGGAGCAGACCAGCCTTGAGGCCGCCGAGCGCATGGCCAACCACAAGGCGATGCGCATGCGGCGCAACGTCTTCTCCAACATCTGCAGCATTGGGTACAGCGTTGCCATGCGCGGGATGTACTTTGCCGGCGTCATCTACTGCGCGCACGGCATTATGTACGGGCACGTTTCCTACGGCACGCTGACCGCTGTGATGCAGCTGATTGGGCAGGTACAGGGGCCGCTTTCGGGCATCTCGTCGTTCGTGCCGTGGTACTACTCGGTGGCGGCCTCCGCCGAGCGCCTGATGGAGGTGGAGTCCTACGCCGACGACGGCGAGGTGGCCTCGGCCGGCGTGGTGCGCGCGCTGTACGACGGGAGCTTCCGCTGCCTGGGGCTGCGCGACGCGTCGTTTGCGTACAAGCCCACCGGCGACGAGGAGATGCCGGTGGTGCTCGACCGCCTGAACCTGCAGATAAACAAGGGTGACTACGTAGCCTTCACCGGGCACAGCGGCTGCGGCAAGTCCACGGTGCTGAAGCTACTGATGTGTTTGTACCCGCTGGACGGCGGCGAGCGCTACGTGGACGACGAGCCGCTGACGGCCTACCACCGGCGCCTGTTTGCCTACGTGCCACAGGGAAATGCGCTGGTGAGCGGGCCCATTCGCGAGGTGGTGTCGTTTGCGGACCCCGCCGGTGCCCACGACGACGAGCGCATGCGCCGCGCACTGGCCATAGCCTGCGCCGACGAGTTTGTGGACGATTTGGACGCGGTGCTGGGCGAGCGCGGAAGCGGCCTCTCGGAGGGGCAGATGCAACGCATCTCCATCGCGCGCGCCATCTTCAGCGAGGCGCCGATCCTGCTTCTGGACGAGGCCACCAGCGCGCTGGATGACCAGACCGAGCAAAAGCTGCTGCAGAACCTGCGCAACCTGACCGACCGCACCGTGGTCATCGTGACCCACCGCAGCGCCGCCCTGTCGGTATGCAACCGCATCCTGCACTTCAGCGAAGGCGGCGTGGAGGAGCGGTAAGGGGCAATTAAGGGACACGCCCTTTTTTGCCCCGCGGGGCAAAAAAGGGCGTGTCCCTTAATTGCCGATCATCCCCCCGACACACGCGCAGGTTGTTTGCGGTTTCCACTTTTGGCACGCCTGAAAACCCGCAGACAAGCGTGGTTGTCTGCGAATCGCGCAGCGTCAGGCGCGAATGGGCGGAAATGGGCACCCCCAAAACGCAGACAACACGCAATTCGGCCCCCGAGCCCTCGGGAAAACCGCAGACAACCGCGTGCGGCCTCACCTCCGACGCCCCGGGACACTGCTGCCCGCGAGCCCTCGCATGTTGTCTGCGGTTTGCGGGAGCGTCGGGACGTCGAAATGAAGGTTGTCTGCGTTTGGGGTACCCCCGTTTGCGCGCATTCCGGTCAACAGAACGCAGAACCGCAGATAACACTCATTGTCTGCGGGTTTTTACGCGTGCCAAAAGTGGAAACCGCAGACAACGTTCGAGCAATTAGGGGACACGCCCTTTTTTGCCCCGCGGGGCAAAAAAGGGCGTGTCCCCTAATTGCCACTCATGTGCAACGGGCATGTGCAACGGGGACGGTCCTTGCTGCACATGTGCCCACGTGTGCTGATTTCAAAGGGGCGATACCCTTTTGAAATTGGAATATAAATCAGTTCTGCAACTACTTACGATTTCAAAAGGGTGTCGCCCCTTTGAAATCGCGGCTCCCCTACTACTCCTCCTTGGGGCGCCAGAAGAGCCATGTGAGCACGAAGCCCACGGCAAACGCAATCACCACGCCCGCAGCGGCCACCACCATATGGTAGATTCCCTGGTCGGGCAGGTAGTACTTGGTGCCCTCCCACGCGGCAATTTGCTCGGGGGTGCGCGCGTCGATGTAGGCCGTCAGCCCCAGCAGGCCCGAGTAGCCCATCATGAAGCTGCGGGTTCCCATCAAACCATAGAACGCGCCCGATACCGCGCCGCCAATGCAGCTGATCACGAACGGCAGGCGCAGCGGCAGCGTCACACCATAGATGGCAGGCTCGGTGGTGCCAAACAGGCCCGTGATGAACGCAGCAATACCGTTCTTCTTCAGCGCCTCGTCCTTGGTCTTGAGGATGACCGCCAGCACGCAGGCAATCTGTGCCCAGGTGCAACCATACTGGCCAGGCAGCGCGAAGTCGTAGAAGTACGTGCCCATGTTCGACAGCTTGATGGGCACCAGTGCCCAGTGGAAGCCAAAGATAACCAGCACCTGCCACACAGCTCCCAGCACCGCGCCTGCCACGGTGGCACCCACCACGGGGATGCTGGTAAGCAGGCCGAAGAACGCGCCAATCAGGTTCATGATGACCGTGGCCACCGGACCTATGAACAGGAACGTGGCGGTGCCGCCCACCAGAAGCGTAATCATGGGCACGGCAAAGAGCTTCACCGTGGCGGGAATCTTCTGGTTGGCCCACTTGAAGATGAACGAGCTGAACCACACCGCAATTATGACCGGCACGAAGGTGGAGGTATAGCCGCCCGAGGAGGCCGGCGTAATCAGCGGGATACCAAAGAACGTGGTGCTATAGGGCATCTGGAAGAGCGTGTTTGCAAACAGGTACTTCACGCCCTCGCCGCCGCTGAAGGCCGCGGCCGAAAGCTCGGTGATGGAGGGGTAGCACATGGCCGCGCCGATGGCGGCGCCAATGAGGTCGTTCATCTTGAAGCGGCGCGCGGAGGTGATGCCCAGCATGATGGGCAAGAAGCGCCAGAAGCCGTCGGCGATGGCATAGAGGGCCACGTAGGCGCCGGTGCTGGTGACGTGCGCGCCCGTGAGCTGCAGGGCAATGAAGTCCCACAGGGCGAGGAAGCCCTTGATCATGCCCGTGGAGGCGATGCAACCCAAACACGGCGCCACGATAGACGAGATGAGGTCGATCAGGATGCCCGAGATGCCCTGGGGGCCAGAGCCCTCGGCCGCCTTGGCCTGGACGTCGTCCATAGTCTCCTTGTCCCAAAGGGAGCCCACCTTCTGCACGGCGTCGAAGACGTCTATCACCTCGGGGCCAATGACCACCTGGTACTGGCCGTTCGCCTTGATGACCTGCAGGACGTCGTCGAGGGCCTCGAGCTCGGCGTCCTTCGCGTAGCTCTCGTCGAAGAGCTTGAAGCGCAGGCGCGTGACACAGTGCGAGACTGCGGCGATGTTCTGCGGACCTCCCACGAGGTCGACGATCTTGCGGGCGAGCTCGATGTTGTCGTTGGCCATCATGTGCTCCTTTTGCATGGGCTGGGTGGCTTGCACATGTGACGGTGCCACCCAAGATGTTTCGACAAGCGGTGCCGGAAGGCAAGGCGATGTCATAAGAATATCTTGTGCGCGTAACGCCTTGGCATATTTATCTATAAACGATGTTGGTTTACCCACAAGGGAGCTCGGGCGCGCCGCCGTGCTACAATCGTCCGCGCGAAGTGGGCCAGACGACCGCGGACCAGCTTGCTGGGATGAGGAAAGTCCGGGCTCCATAGGGCAGGAAGCAGGTTAACGGCCTGGC
>CACXFC010000135.1 GCA_902766835.1 uncultured Coriobacteriaceae bacterium
GAATTCCGCGGGATGCGAGGAGCGCAGGCGCGGCGGGAGGGCGGCGCTGTCCGAGCGCCCGCAGGGCGCGAGTTCGCCGCCCTCCCGCGCCGGAGCGACGAGCGCCCATCCCGCGAATGAGCGGCGGGCCACGCGAGCCGCGCACGAGGACCGTCCCCGATTCACACGCATGAGAAACGAGGACCGTCCCCGGTTCACACGGATGTGAAACAAGGACCGTCCCCGATTCACGCGGATGTGAAACGAGAACCGTCCCCGTTTCACATGCGGCTAGGGGGAGCGAGTATTACTTTTGGTTTACCAGTCGAAGGCCTTAGCTATATCGCAGGCGCAGACGAGATCGGCGCTTGCATCTTGGGGCGTCGGCTGCAGGTTGCAGATTACTAGCTGGTCGCCCTGGAAGTAGCGAATCAGACCCGCTGCCGGATACACCACCAAGCTCGTGCCGCCCACGATGAGCATGTCGCAAGAGGCAATCGCGCGCAGCGACGTGCTAATCACATCATCGTCCAAAGCCTCTTCGTACAGCACCACGTCGGGCTTGATGGGGCCGCCGCATTTCTCGCACCGCGGCACCCCGGTAGTCTCCAGAACCCATTCAGCGGAATAGGTATGCCCGCACCTCTGGCAGATATTGCGATGCACCGACCCATGCAACTCCAGCACCATCCGCGAGCCCGCAGCCTGATGCAGCCCGTCGATGTTCTGCGTCACCACAGCCGTCAGCTTGCCCTCCTGCTCGAGCTCCGCAAGCTTGTAGTGAGCCTTGTTCGGCTTGGCCGTAAGGCAAATCATGCGCTCGCGATAGAAGTCGTAGAACTCCTCGGTGTGCGTCTCATAGAAGCTGTGGGACAGCATCGTCTCGGGAGGATATTTAAAATGTTGATGGTAGAGCCCGTCAGCCGAGCGAAAGTCGGGAATGCCACTTGCAGTCGACACGCCTGCCCCGCCAAAGAACACCACGCGACGCGCCTTGCCCACGCGCTCCTTCAGCTCGAGCGCCGCCTCCTGCGGATCGGTAATCGTCTTGCCCATCGTCTCCCCTTCCCGTCTGGCTCACTCGCATGGCCCCAGCAGAACGCGCCCGTCAGCAGCCTCTGCGAGCCTTTCGTAGTACCATCTAGCCCTGATGCTAACACCGAGGGAGGGCATCCAGAAATGGCAAACGACACACGGACTGTTGAAGGTAGCAACGGGCAGCTCACCAACAACGTGCACGGCTGTGCGCTCGTGTTTGAGGGCGGCGGATACCGCGGCGCCTACACGGCAGGCATGGTGAATCTGCTCCTTGAGTGCGAGATCTACTTCGATTATGCCTGTGGAATCTCGGCAGGCTCCAGTCATACCATCAACTACGTCTCGCGCGACCAAACGCGTGTGCACATGGCCTTTTTGGCCATCAACGGCAACGAACCTGTTGGCGGCATGGGCAGTTTCCTGCGCGGACGCGGCTATTTCAATGCCGATTATCTGTACGAGGGCTGCATTCGCGACGGTTTCTGCGGCTTTGCCTGGGATACCTTCTGCGCCAACCCCGCGCGCATCCGCATACAGGCGTTTGAGGCGGCTACCGGCGATTCCGTTAGCTTCACCAAGGACGACATGCCCAATGTCTGGCGCATGATCAACTGCGTGCGCGCCAGCTCCACCATTCCCATTGCCATGAAGCCCCTGCCCATCGATGGCCACACGTACTACGACGGCGGGCTGGGCGTAGGAGCAGGCCTTCCGCTCCACCTTGCCGAGCAAGATGGCTACGAGCGCTTTGTGATGCTTGCCACCAGACCCGCGGGATACCGCAAGAAGCCGGTCTCCGACGTACAAAGGCGCGTGTTCACGCGGCTTTTGGGCGCACAGCCGCACGTGCTGGAAGCCACACTCACCCGCCCGGAGCGCTACAATGCCGAGCTCGACCGCATCGCCGCCATCGAGCGCGAGGGTCGTGCGCTGGTCATACGCCCCGAAGAGATGCCGGTGAGCAACGGCACGCTCGACACCACCAAGCTGCAGCGCGCCTTTTCCATGGGGCACGCTCAGCTCGAGCGCGAGCTGCCAAAGCTGCTTGAGTTTGTGGGCCTGTAAGCGATCAAAAGGACGATTCTACGAGCGGCAATTAAGGGACACGCCCTTTTTTGCCCCGCGGGGCAAAAAAGGGCGTGTCCCTTAATTGCCGTGTGCCTTGGGGTGTGTGTCAGGGGGACGGAGGCAAACTCCTCTATACTGTGCACGTCAACGCCTAACCAAGGAGCACACCTATGCCCGAAACCAGCCCGCGCGAGCTGCGCTTTGTCTCGTGGAACGTCAATGGCCTGCGCGCCACCATGAAGAAGGACCCGTCCTTCCCGGAAATCTTTGCGCAGTTTGATGCCGACATCTTTGCCATCCAGGAGACCAAGCTGCAGGAGGGCCAGATAACGCTTGACCTGCCCGGATACCACCAAACGTGGAACTACGCCGAGCGCAAGGGCTATTCGGGTACGGCAGTGTTCAGCCGCGAGGAGCCCCTGCAGGTCATCCGCCAGATTGGCTCCGAGGTGGCCGATGACGAGGGGCGCATCTGCGCCCTCGAGTTTCCCACGTTCTGGTTTGTGGATGTGTACACGCCCAATGCCCAGGACGGCCTCAAGCGCATTGACACCCGCCTTGTGTGGGATGACGCCTACCGCGAGTTCCTCGTGCGCCTGTCTGCAGAGAAACCCGTGGTAACCTGCGGAGACTTCAATGTCGCCCACAACGAGATCGACCTCAAGAACCCCGGCCCCAACCGTGGCAATGCGGGCTTCTCGGACGAGGAGCGCGAGAGCTTCACCAAGCTTCTTGACGCAGGCTTCACCGACACCTTCCGCACGCTCTATCCCGACCTCACCGGTGCCTATAGCTGGTGGAGCTATCGCGGACGCGCCCGCCAGAACAACGCGGGCTGGCGCATCGACTACTTCCTGGTAAGCGACCGCATCGCAAGCCGCGTGACCAGCGCCTCCATCTACAGCGAGGTCATGGGCTCAGACCACTGCCCCGTAGGCCTCACCATCGAGCTCTAGCACGGCACAGTTAGTCTGTCAGGGGGACGGAGGTGTTGGCACGCTAAGTGTGCCAACACCTCCGTCCCCCTGACACCCCTGACACACCTGCTAGCGCTCGACAGTTACAGGGTGTTCATCTCCATAAGTGCGATCATTTGCGCCGGCGTCTTTGCAAGCACGTCGGCGTTCTTTATCAGCTTTGCGTCTTTGGTGATCAGATAGTCGGCTTTGATGCGCTTGCAGGCAGCAAGTACAAGGTTGTCTTCGAAATCGTGGTGTATGGGTAGATACTTCTCAGCAAGCCATATATCCGATCCATCCGCGCCAACGGCTGTTGCCAATTCCATAAGATTCCGAATGCAGCCAAGGGCCGTTTCTTGAGCGGCAGCGGCCTGCGCCTCGGTCAGCGTGCCCGTAAGACCGCGAACCTGACGCTTGTATTCAATCCCAATCAGATATAGCACGTCTTTAAGGGCGTGGACTGGATAATACAGTTCGTAGCCCCTCTTTCTGGCCAATTTGAGCAGATCCCGGCAAGAGTCGCTGCCTTCATGCCATCCGCAGTAGTTATCTAGCCAGACGTTAGTGTCAATCATCAGGCGCATAGGATGGTTGCTCATGACAGCCAACCCCTCTCAAGGCCCTTTTCGAGCATTGCTTCCTCGTAGTATTGATCCCAATCGCCCGTCTCATCGTGAAGGGAACTCGCTTCGATACCCATTGATTCCAGATAGGCCTGCCCTATAGCCCATCCCTCTGCAAGGAGAGGGTCAATCTCTGTGGTATAAGCATCACTCGCCTGCGCGACTACGCCCTCATCGAGTACAGACTCAATCTTGGAATACTCGCTGGCACCACAAGCAACCATCGCAAGGACCTTACGCACCAGCTCGGTGACCGTACTTCCCATAAGATGGAGCACTTCTTCGCTCTTTTGTTTGTCTCGCTTATCTACTCGCAGGTTAAGCTGCACATACTGTACTGCCTCTGTCATAGCTCGACCTCCATAGCAGTTATTAGCTATATCATACTAGCTCAATATAGCACCCGCAAAGTCCGCTACACAAACAACGGCTGTCTCAGTGGGCAATTAAGGGACACGCCCCTTTTGCCCACGGGGCAAAAGGGGCGTGTCCCTTAGTCGCCTTAGTTGAACGCGCACCGGGGGGCGTCAGCAGGTCCGTTTACTGCGCGAGGGCGCGCTCCCAGACGCGCAGGAAGGTCTCGGCGTCGCGCGTGGCAATCAGGCGTGGTGGGTAGCCCACCTTGTCCACCAGCTTCCGCACGCCATCCAGCCTGGCCACCTCGCAGGAGATGTGCGCGTCGGAGGATGTGGCTACCATGCAGCCCGCCACCATGCACCTCTCGGCAATGTAGCGGCAGCGCTCGGTGCAATCCTGCCTCCCGTGCAGGCTGCCCTCATTGATCTCGATGAGTTTGCCCAGCTCACGCGCCACCTGGGCAACTTCGTCCACGTCGAAGTCTAGCCCCGAGCGCCCCACGTGCCCCAGCACCAGAACCTTGGGATGCTCCAGCGCGCGAATGTACATCTGCGTCAGCTGCTCGCGCGTGGCGCCCGCCGCCCACTGCTTCATATGCACGCTGGCAATCACGTAGTCGCAGTTGCTGAACACCACGTCCTGCAGCAGGACGCTCCCGTCGTAGGGCCCGCCCAAGCCGCGGTCCACTGGCATGTCCCAGCCATACAGATGGCCGTCCAGGTCGACGATGTCGGCCTCGCAGCCATGCATAAGTCGCACGCCCAGCCACGACTCGGGCCACACCTCAAAGTTCAGGAAGTGCTGGTAATCGCGCAGGTCAACGCCCGTGGGCGCCTCGGGGTGCACCATAGAGGAGAAGTGGTCGGTTATGCCCAGCAGCTCGCAGCGCAGCTCCACGGCCGCGCGCACGTTCTCCTCGACCGTCGAATACGCATGACGCGAGAAGATCGTGTGCGTATGGATGTCGCAGGCCGCGTGCGCCATGTTACGCGTACTGCTCCTTGAGCTTTGCCCACGCAGGCATGGAGTTCACGATGGTCTCGTAGCTCACGCAGTAGCCAATGCGGAACCAGCCTGGGCAGCCGAAGCTGTCGGAGGGCACCGGCAGCAGATCGAGCGCCTTACACTTCTGGAAGAAGGCCTCCGCGTCGGGCTCGAGCGCCTTAACCCACAGGTAGAAGGCACCGTCGGGCTCAATGTACTCGTAGCCCAGCCTGCCCAGGCCCTCGGTGAGCGCCTTGCGGTTGCGCGCATAGGCCTCAACGTCGCTCGGCTCGTCCACGCAGTCAATCAGCACGCGCTGGAAGATGGCTGGAGCGCACACAAAGCCCAGCTTGCGGCCCGCGCCGGCAACCGCCAGCACCAGCTCGTCGTGCTCGGGGTTGGTGGGCGGCACCAGCACCCAGCCGATGCGCTCGCCCGGCAGGCTCAGGCTCTTGGAATAGGAGTAGGTAACGATGGTGCGGTCGTAGATGGACGGCACCCACGGCACGTCGATGCCGTAGACAATCTCGCGATAAGGCTCGTCGGACACCAGGTAGATCTTGGTGCCCAGCTCGGCCTCGCGCTCGTGGAGCACGTCGGACAGCGCCTGCAGGTTGGCGGCCGTGTAGACCGAACCCACCGGGTTGTTGGGCGAGTTGATGATGATGGCCTTGGTGTGCTCGTTGATGGCAGCGCGCACGGCCTCGGTGTCAATCTGGAAGGTGGTCTGGTCGGCCAGCACCTCCACGCACGTGGCACCCGCGGTCTCGATCCACACACGGTACTCGGGGAAGTACGGCGCGATAACGATGACCTCGTCACCTGCGTTGCAGATGGCGTGGAAGCTGATGGAGATGGACGCCGCTGCCCCGCAGGTCAGATACAGGTCGCCGGCGGAATAGGCCGTGTTGAAGCGGCGGTTGAGTGAGGCAGCCACGGCCTCGCGGGCGGCCGGCAGGCCAGCTGCGGGCGTATAGCCGTGCAGCTGCGTGGGCGGCAGCTCCAGGCTGCGTGCCAGCGAGGCGCGCACGGCGTCGGGTGCGGGAATGGACGGGTTGCCCAAGCTGAAGTCATACACGTTCTCGGCGCCAATCTCGGCCTTGCGCGCAGCGCCGTAGGCAGCAATCTCGCGAATCGACGACTTGGCAGCGCCGTAGGCATAGCTCTTCTCGTTGATGGACATGACTCTCCAATCGCTCGGGTACCGGCCCCATTGTACGCGCGGCGGTGCGCGCTGTGGTTACGCGCCTGTGACGGTATCGTCGTCCTGCGCGGCGGCTTCGGGTGCCTCAGTGGCCTCCTGTGCCTCGGCCACTGGCGCCTCGGGGGCAGCAGCCTCGCTCTCCTGCGAAGCCTCAGCCGGGGCGGTCTCCTCCTGCGCGGGCTCAGCCGGGGCCGCGCCAGCCTCCTGTGCCGCCTTCCACGCACCATATGTGCCGTTGAGCAGGGCTTCCATCTCCTCGCCCTCCACGGTCTCCTTGGCCAGAAGGACCTCGGCCATCTGATGCATGCGCTCGGCATTGTCCAGAAGAATCTTGCGGGCACGCTCGTGCGCCTCGCGCATGATGCGCTCCACCTCGTCGTCGATGCGCTTGGTGGTCTCGGCGGAAAGGTCCTGGTGGTTGGCGTAGTCGCGGCCTAGGAACACCTCGTGCTGGGCCTCGCCGTACACCTGCGTGCCCAGCGCTTCGCTCATGCCATAGCGCGTGACCATCTCGCGCGTCATCTTGGTTGCGCGCTCGAGGTCGTTCGACGCACCGGTGGTGATGTCGTCGCAGAACAGCTCCTCGGCGGTGCGGCCCGCCAGGAATACGGCCAGGTCATCGTACATGGCGCTGCGCGTCTCGAGGAAGTGATCCTCCTCCGGCAGCGAGAGCGTGTAGCCCAGCGCGCGGCCGCGGCTGATGATGCTGATCTTGTGCACCGGGTCGGCGTGCTCAAGCAGGTGCCCAACCAGGGCATGGCCGCTCTCGTGGTAGGCGATGGTCCGGCGCTCGGAGTCCGTCATCACGCGACCCTTCTTCTCGGGTCCGGCAATCACGCGCTCCATGGCCTCCTCGACCTCGGTCATGGTGACCTTTTGCTTGCGGCGGCGCGCTGCCAGAAGCGCTGCCTCGTTCATGAGGTTGGCCAGGTCGGCGCCGGTAAAGCCCGGGGTCATCTTGGCCAGGCGCTCGAAGTCGACGCCCTCAAGAGGCTTGTTGGCCGCATGCACGCGCAGGATCTGCTCGCGACCCTTCACGTCGGGGCGGTCCACCGTCACCTGACGGTCAAAACGGCCGGGGCGCAGCAGGGCCGGGTCAAGAATGTCGGGGCGGTTGGTCGCGGCAATCAGGATGACGGCGGAGTTGTCCTCAAAGCCGTCCATCTCAACCAGCATCTGGTTGAGGGTCTGCTCGCGCTCGTCGTGGCTGCCGCCCACGCCGGCACCGCGCTGGCGGCCCACGGCATCAATCTCGTCGATGAAGATGATGGCCGGCGCCTCTTCCTTGGCCTGCTTGAACAGGTCGCGCACGCGGCTTGCGCCCACGCCCACGAACATCTCCACAAAGTCGGAGCCACTGATGGAGAAGAAGGGCACGCCCGCCTCGCCGGCAACGGCCTTGGCCAAAAGCGTCTTGCCGCATCCCGGAGGGCCAACCAGCAGCACGCCATGCGGGATCTTGGCACCCATCTTGTGGTAGCGCTCGGGCTCGGCCAGAAAGTCGCGCACCTCCTGCAGCTCCTCCACGGCCTCGTCGATGCCCGCCACGTCGGAAAACTTCACCTTGGGCCGCGTCTCCTCGCTGGTCTGCGCCTTGGTGCGCCCAAAGCTCATGGCCCTGCCGTTCGCGCCCTGAATCTGGTTCATGAAGTACATCATGACAGCAACCAGGATGACGGTTGGCAGCAACGTGGTAACGATCAGCTCCATGATGGAGCCGTCCGTCGTGTCGATGGTGAAGCTCACCTTGGGATACTTGCCCATCAGCTCCTGCAGGCTGTCGGAACCCACGTAGTAGCTCTCAAAGCTCCTCGTCTTGTCCTTCTTGCCCTTGAACTCGGCATCCTTCCAGTACTTGCCGGTCAGCTTGCCGTTCGAGGTCTTGTAGGTAACCTCGGAGATGCGCCCTTCCTTGACCGCAACCACATACTCGTTGGTCGTGAGGGTGTCCACCTTGGGATTTCGCGCAAAGCCCTGCCCAAAGCTGTGAATCATGTACGCAATCAGCGAAAGCGCTATCAGCGCGTAGATGATGCTCAGCCGGCGGTCGGCCGGACCTCCTGGAATGTTGTTGCGGGAATCGTCGTTTTCTGGCACGAGACTGTCTCCTTGTTGGTCAATCAAACAGGTGCGCGGCCCAAGCGCCGCGCTGCCAAAACGTTACTGTTGGTACACCTCGGGCGAGAGCACGCCCACATAGGGCAGGTTGCGGTAGTGCTCGGCGTAGTCGAGGCCGTAACCCACAATGAAGGCGTCCGGCACGTGGGTGCCCACATAGGCGGGCTCCACCACCCACGACTCGCGCGGGACGTCTTTCACGGCAAACGCGCAGACGCGCAGCGACGCCGGCTTGCGCTCCTCGAGCATCGTAATGAGGCGCGAGAGCGTCAGGCCGCTGTCGAGGATGTCCTCGGCAATGATGACGTGGCGGCCCTCGATGTCGGTGTCAAGGTCTTTGACGATGCGCAGAACGCCCGAGCTCTTCGTGTGGCTGCCATAGCTCGACACGGCCATGAAGTCGAACGAGGCGGGCACCGTAATGGCGCGCGCCAGGTCGGCGGTGAAGACGAAGGCGCCGCGCAGGACCGCTATGACCAGGGGGTCTTTGTCGGCATAGTCGGCAGAAAGCTCCTTGCCAAGTCGCGTGACGATGTCTTTGATGTCCTGCTCGCTTAAGAGGATGCTCTCGATGTCCTGGTCTAGCTTTCCGCTCATGATGCCTCCACACGTTCGTGCCATTCAATACCTGCGTTAAATCAGAATTGACATGATGCTTCATGTTGCGGGGGCAACTAAGGGACACGCCCTTTTTTGCCCCACGGGGCAAAAAAGGGCGTGTCCCTTAGTTGCCCCTCGCTGCCAGATGTCAACTTGGTCAAACAGAGGAACTTCGATTTTAGCAGGTGTGGCACACAAGGCTACCCCTCCAGCGTCAGCTCGATCATGGTGTGGGTGTCGGGGGTCACCTTCGCGCG
The DNA here is from genome assembly GCA_902766835.1 of uncultured Coriobacteriaceae bacterium. Lineage (GTDB taxonomy): Bacteria > Actinomycetota > Coriobacteriia > Coriobacteriales > Atopobiaceae > UBA1367. The sequence continues at coordinate 9,188 of CACXFC010000135.1, forward strand.
CTCGTCGGCACGTACGCCAGCAACCCACACCACGGCTCCGGTGGAGGAGGTGCGCACCACAGGCACGCCGGCACGGTCGCGTGCAGGTACGTGCGCCTCGGCCAGCAGGTCGGAGAGCTTCTTCGACTGTCCGTGCATGCCCAGTGGGCAGAGCACGTCGCCCGGCTGCACGCCATCGACCCAAAGACGGCCGCCCAGCACGGGGTCCACACCCGCTGCTGCCGCATCAAGCAGCACCGACTGCCCTTCCCACTCCACGCCGTGCGCACGGGCAACCTCGGGCGCCCGCGAGCCAGCCGGCACCTGCACCAGCTGCGCACGCAGAACGCGCCCACCGGTCAGGTCGATCTCGCCGGGAACCTCAAGCCAAGCCTGCACGCTATGCGCATCCGCCAGCGCCGACCTCACCATGAGCAGGCCGTATTCCACGCGCACGTCCACGTCTATCGGCACCATGCACGAGCCCTTGCCCGCCGCCACCAGCTGCAGAACCTGCGCGATATGGCGAGCCTCAAGACGGGCTTCGGGGCAGGCAAAGAGCAGCGCCTTGCGCACCACGCGACGCGCCAGCGCCACTTCGGAAGCCGCCAGGCGTGCCGCGTCGAGCGCAACCACGCCTTCGTCTTCCCTGCGCACGAGGTCGCGGTAGGCTCGCGAGGCCAGCTGGTTGAGGTAGGCGTCCTCATCCGAGAGGATGTCGCAGGTAGTAGCGATGCTCGACGAGACGCGCGCGTTGCGTTTGCGCGCCACCGGCAGGATCTCGTGACGCACGTAGGCCCGCAGGTAGCGCGTGTCGTGGTTCGTGTCGTCCTCGCGCCACACGATTCCGCGCATGCGCAGCAGGTCGCACAGCTGGTCGTGGGTCATGTCGATGAGCGGGCGCACGATGCGGTTGCGGCGGCGCGGAATGGAGGAGAGGCCCGCCGGGCCGCTTCCCCTGATGGCGTTCATGAAGAAGGTCTCGGCGCGGTCATCGGCAGTGTGTGCGGTGAGGATGCGCACCGAGGAGCGGGGGCATCCGCACTCCTTTGCCAGGGAGTTGGCAAGCTCCGTAGCTGCGGCGTAACGGACTTCGCGGCCGACGTTTTCCACGTTGCCCGCCGCGTCGCCGGTGCCGCGACGCTGCTCGGCCAAGGCGGCAACGTCCACACGGCGAACCGTGCAGGGAATACCGTAGCGAGCGGCCAGCTCGCGAACGAATTCCTCGTCTTCCTCGGCATCCATGCCCCGTAGGCAGTGATTGATGTGCAGCACGTGTAGCCGTTCGCGCGCGATGCGCGCCGCGCCGCGGCCATCGTCTATGTCCAGCTTGGACGTAGCGGCCAGCACCAGCAGGGCTGTTGAGTCGGCGCCGCCGGACACCATCAGCACAACCGGCGCCGCAAGCTCAGGGTCTCCCTTGCCCGAAGGACGCTCGAACCGCCCCTCGCCACCTGCATATCTGCGCATGACACTTGGCATGCGCCCTCCCCTCTCGTCAAATATCCCTGCAGGATGGTACCAGACCTCGTGCAACGGGGACGGTCCTCGCTGCACAGGGAAATTAGGGGACACGCCCTTTTTTGCCCCGCGGGGCAAAAAAGGGCGTGTCCCCTAATTTCCCCGCAAGTACATGCTTGCGTTAGGATGTGTGTCTGACGTCAACGAATGGGAGGGCTCGTGACCCCACGCATGCACCTGTACATACTGGCGAGCGGATCGAAGGGCAACGCTGCCGTGGTGGCTGGCCCCACAGGCTCCATCCTCGTCGACTGCGGACTCTCGCGCCGCGAGCTGCATCGTCGCGCAGAGCTGGTGGATTGCGACCTCAGTCGCGTTTGCGCCATCCTCGTAACCCATGAGCATGGCGACCACACCAGTGGGCTTTCCGTCATCTGCAACCACTTCGACGGTCCCATCTATGCAACGAAAGGCACGGCCACCGCGCGCACTCACCTGCAGCGCCTACCCCTGCAGGCCGTTCCCCACAGCTTCTCGCTCGATGCCGGCGGCATGCATATCCAGGCCTTTCCCACCTCGCACGACGTGGCGGACCCCATGTGCTTCAGGTTCGAGGTCGTCGAGAACGGGCACGTTGCCGATGCCATTGGCTGGGCAACCGACACGGGCTACCTCACCGACGAGGCCTTCGATGCCCTTCAAGGCTGCCGCATCCTGGGCATCGAGGCCAACCACGACCCCGACATGCTGGCCAACGGCCCCTATCCCTACTACTTAAAGGCACGCGTCGCGGGCAAGACCGGCCACCTCTCCAACGAGCAGGCCGCCCAGGCACTTCCGCGCCTCGTCTCGCCCAACACCCAGGCAATAGTGGCCATGCACATCTCAGAGAAGAACAACCAGCCCTCCCTGGCGGCAAAAGCGCTAGCCCAGGCAGTGGGGGCGATATTTGAGGACGCGGCGCACACGCAGGCACGCACCCCAGACGGCAGGCTGGGCATCTGCGTCAGCAGCCAGCGCAAGCCCCTTGTTATCTGGTAGCTCCCGGTAGCCTGAGGGCAACCATTTCAAAGAGACGTACGTTGGGGCGTACCTCTGGTTGCTCCACACATTGTCTGCGGTTGCCGCTTTTGGCACGCGGTTAAACCCGCAGACAAGAGTCGTTGTCTGCGGTTCTGCGTCTCGTCGGCTGGAATACGCGCAAACGGGGGTACCCGAAACGCAGACAACCTTCGTTTCGGCATCCCGGAACGCCCGCAAACCGCAGACAACGCGCGCGGGCCGGGACCGCCTCGCATTGTCTGCGGTTTTCCCGAGGCTCCGAGGGCCGAATCGCGCGTTGTCTGCGGTTTGGGGGTGCCCATTTTCGCCCATACGCATCTGGCTCAGCGAGATTCGCAGACAAGGCGCCTTGTCTGCGGGTTTAACCGCGTGCCAAAAGCGGCAACCGCAGACAACGTTCTTCAGGCACCCTTCTGAAAGGTGAGCCGACGTGCAACGGGACATGCCGGCACACCAAAAAGGCGGCGTCCGAAGACGCCGCCTGATTCTCACTGCCTTTGTTTGCTGCAACTAGTCGATGGAGACCTTGGTGACATTGACCTTGGCGGTCTGCTTGGGCACGTTGATGCTCAGCACGCCGTTCTCGAGCTTGGCCGAGAGACCCTCGGTAGCTGCGTCCTTCAGGTACACGCCACGCGAAGCGCTCCAAGATTGGGTCTCCTTGTGCAGGTAGTTCTTGCCCTGCTCCTCCTCGCTCTCGGTCTTTTCAACCGAAATGGAGAGGCGACCCTCGTTCAGCTCGACGTCGATGTCGTCGCGGCCAACGCCGGCGAGATAGGCGGTAACCACATACGCATCGCCCGTGTCCTCGACGTTCATCTTGAAGGCGTCGTTGGAGTTAACGGCCGAAAGCGGAGAGGCCAGAAACTCGTCGAACATATCGAAGGGGAACTGCCTGCGAAGAGCGCGCTCGTAGTTGCTGTACGGAATCATGCTTGCCATGGTACTCACTCCTTGATTGGAATTGGATGCCTCCTGGGGCATCCCGGGTGTCACTCTCTTATGTTCCCCACCGCTGGGGTTTTATACCCTAAAACCAAGATTTTCTTAGCTTCATACGCTCATCAAATCTAAGTGTTGTAGTAGCAAGTTTGCGAGGTCATCAATCTTCACTCGTGAGGGCAATGACGTGCCTCGGGGCCGGTTCCGCACATGCGCGTGCCTTGGGGTCGGTTCTTGCGGCACATCCGTGTGCGTTTTTGCAAAAACGCACAC